>CAZPNL010000006.1:0-3467 GCA_964588145.1 uncultured Gammaproteobacteria bacterium | reverse complement strand
TACTCTATACTCTATACTCTATATTAGTACCCCCAGAAGGAATCGGACCCTCATCTTTCCCTTAGGACGGGACTGCTCTATCCATTGAGCTATGGAGGCATATATGAATCATCATGGGTCGAGATGGGCAGAGTCCTAACTGCCGACCTCACCCCGTCAGCCTTTGGCTGCGGGGTAAACGGTCCTATATGCTAGAAAAATCGGTCGGGGTAGCCAGATTCGAACTGGCGACCTCATCGTCCCGAACGATGCGCGCTACCAACTGCGCTATACCCCGGCCGAATTTTTTAAAGTACGAACCGTGCGTTCTACCAGCCTCGCCTCGTATCATTATAAATCGATGTCGGCAAGGCGGGCCAACTGTACTACATCTCGAATACAATTAAAAACAGGTTTTTATACCGATTTACGGCTCAAATTCATCAATTCCTTCAGGCGCAATTATTGTATCATAGGCAGCCCAACCTTTTTCCTCCCTAGTATTTTGCCTCGCATTTAGGTATAATCCATTAGACCTTATATGAATTTATCCTTCTCCAAACAAGAACCCATTGAGTACGCACCACGTGTCATCCTGGCCAGTCAGTCCGTCGGCCGCAAATCACTCCTGGAGAAACTGGGCATCCCCTTTCGCGTCGTCGTCACCAATGTAAATGAAGACAATATCACCTCAGATAAGCCAGAAAAAATGATCCTCAAACGCGCGCAGGCCAAGGCAGCTGAGGTCATCCTTCACCCCAAAGTCTACATGATTCAAGATGTACCAAAAGTCCTCATCCTAGCAGCCGATAGTGAGGCTGTAGTTGGCAAAAAAACCTTTGGCAAAGCCACAGATCGGGACAACGCCCGAGAGATTATCAAAGAACTCATGAACAAATCCCACACCTTTATCACAGGTGTTGTTGCAGTGTATCTGGAAAATGGTGTCGAAAAAAAGCGCTGGGAAAAAACCACTGAGACCAAAGTAACCCTTGGAAAAATGACTGGGCCAGAGCTAGAGCAATATGTAGCTCGGTATGATTTCACCCGTTTTGCGGGAGGCTACGCCCTCAACGAGGCACCGTGGGATCTCGTGACAAAAATTGACGGAAGCTATACCAACGTCATCGGGCTCCCATTTGAAGTCATCCTCCCGATATTCCGAAGTCTAAAAATTATCGTGGATAAGGTAACTCCGTAATTATTACTCTTTTGTTCTTTCTTGATTTTTCATTTTTTACCATAGTCAACGCAATAACTTTCGTTGCAGACTTAAAAAGTCCGCGCTCAATTTCACTAACAACCTTTTCATATTTGTCTGGGTCAAACCAATATCGCATCACTCTCACTCCTGCAATCGGCGACTGCATCACGTCTTGCGCTGCATAGTCGATAGAAATACCATCATCATCAATGCTGCCAATAATCCCAGTAATTTCTTCATTTGCTCCGGCTACGTCCAAAAGTTCAGCATCTATAAATCCCCATTCTTTCTGTTTATCAAAAAGCTTACGCACAATCTGCCGTATCAATTCATGCGCTTCCATATCATCATGAAGAGCTAAATAACGCATTAAGTTTTGCTTATTTATTGATTTTCTTATTAACGGATTCTCAGCTGATGCATCAAAACGCTCCCAACAATTTTCTTCATCGCTTACACATATATTTTGTATGAACCTTTCATACACGTTTTCCACCTCTTCAACTAATATCATTAATGGCTGTCTTGAATCATTCTCATGCGCTACTTGATCAAATGCATCTCTCAATTTTTCAAATCCATAATCAAAAGTTCTTTTCGTCAATGTTTGCTCAACATATCTATGTGGATCAGTTGATTCCTTGACTAATTGATGTTGAATTTCTTTACGTAGTATCTTTTCAGCATAAGGTGTTCGAACCTCTGAAAGGCTGCGAGGTGTAAGACCATTATGCGGATTTACCATACAAAAAATTTGATCATGTTGCTTTAACGGTGCTGCAGCTGATACAGTTTTTTGCACATTACGCGCATTTACAATAGTAAAATCCGTAGAATACAATCCAAGATAAGGATCTATAATCATTGCCGCATCTCGCACTGAGGCGTGATATGGCACACCATAATATATTCCAGTCGTTGGACCAGATATAAGCACACCGCCTTCCCAAAAATATTGCCGCAGCGCAGCATTGAGTGTCTCACTGGCAGCCTCATCACTACCTGCACCTGCTATTTGTTTCATCGCTTTCACGGTGTACTTGAAACAGTTCAAATTCTCCGTTGCTGCATCTCTGAGCATTTCTCTATGTCCAGTTTGTGATTTACCATCCCATATATAGTCAGCAAAAGTTGCAGCCTCTCTTTGTGCTTGTTGAAAAACCATTATATCGATCTCAATTGGTGTCTTTTCACTATCAACCCAATGTCGTATATTTTGCGCTGGGATATGCAATTTTGTACTAAATTCAAGCCATTTTTTGAACAACTGATGGCTCTCGCTGGAAATATGATCAAAAATCTCAAGAGCTTTCAAACATAATTCTACATGTTCTGGCCAAAGACCCTGACGAGCCTTATGATATATGGGGACTACTATTTGCACAGTCACAGGCACATCAGCTTGCAGTACATCTGACCTTGTTAGCTCCCTTGGATCACGCGCCTGCTCACTCAAATATCTCCATATCTTCGCGTACCCAGGCGGCTTTATATCAATATCATATGCACTGTCACTAAACAAAAAAGTAAAGTATTCTCTCACTTGTTCATCTAGTGAAAAAGCCCGTCTCTTTGCATGGAGCAAATGTACCTCCTCTAACACCTCTGGAATAAGCACATATTCCAAGGATCTCTCTGTCAGCTCTTCTGCAACCTCTGGAAGCCCCATCCGAAGTGCAAGTGGCACGTATACATTAAGCGTTTCCAGAGCTTTTGCATACCTTTTATGCTCAGGTAATCCTGATAGCGTGCGCATATTATGTAATCTGTCACCTAGCTTTAAATTTGGGGCAAAATAATCAAGCTCCATCAAACCAAAAACTTGATTTTGCGAGAGTATAGTATTTACTCTTTCATCGTGGCCACGTACCTCACTAAGTCCATCCACAATATGAGCCACTTTGCTCCCAAATAATGCTGTTAATGATGCAACAGTTTCACCAATATCCTCTATAGCATCATGAAGGAGCGCCGCCTGTATATGTTCCACCTCCCCACCCCACTCGGTCACATACCGTGCTACCTCTGAAAGATGCTCGGTAAATGGTTGATTATTACTCTTACGAAATTCATTTCTAAACAAATGGGACACATAATGAAACGTCCAACGAAGCTCACCAATTTCTGCAGCAGAAAATTTACGGGCAGCAAATGCATTCTCTAGTTTTTGCCAATACCCATACTCCACATGATGTGCAAATTCTGAAGGTGGTGAAACTATAGCGTTCCACTCAGCTGAAGCCTGTTCAGACTCAAATACAGCATCAGGCTCGACTATCTCATG
>CAZPNL010000005.1:0-38103 GCA_964588145.1 uncultured Gammaproteobacteria bacterium | reverse complement strand
CCAGAATCCGACGATTTTTTTCAATTCACAAACCTCCAGCCTTCGCCAAGCCTGCCTGCCGTCAGGCGGGGCTACGGCAGGCAGGCGAAACACGCTTTAAATCACAAGCACTAAGTAGCAATTGCAAAACAATGTATACGGTTCAATATCTAATTTACACTATCAATTGTAATTGTATTAGAAATCGTCAGATCCTGAAACAAGTTCAGGATGACGATTTCTTTCATAATTTTTGAACTTCCATCCTTCCCCAATTCTGCCATGCTCTGGCTAGACTGCGACCAGCAAGTAAACGACCAACTGAATTTACTAAGCGAAGATACTAAGCTACTAAATAACTAATCTTCTGAGCTTCTAACTAAATCCTAAACTCTAAGCTCTCTCACCCTACTCATATCTAATAGCCTCAATAGGTGATAAATCTGCTGCTTTTTTGGCTGGAAAAACACCAAAGATGATGCCCACGCCAGAGCTGACACCGAGAGCTATAGCAACTGCTTGTGGATCTATGTAGGCTGGAAAAAAAGGTTGCACAAGTGCTACGACAATTGCAGATACTACAAGTCCCATGATGCCACCAATAAGTGAGAGTATTGTTGCCTCCGTGAGAAACTGAAGCAAGATGTCTCGTTTAGTAGCTCCTATGGCGCGGCGAACACCAATCTCCTTGATACGTTCTGTTACGGTAACATACATGATGTTCATGATGCCAACTCCTCCGACGATCAGCGAGATTGCACCTATTGCCACAAGTATAGAATTGAGGACACCAAAAATTGATTGAATCGTATTTAGTACTTCAGTTTGTTCAACCACAGAATATTCATCTTCTTTATAATTTTTACGGAGAGCAAGTTTGGCTTTTTCTTTAAGCATGGCTACATCATCCTCATTTTTTACTTTGAGGTAAAACGAGATGTAATTTTTTTGCGGATTAAATTGCAGTGCAGAAGAGTGGGGGACATACACAAATGAGTCAAAATCAGGGCCACCCAGTCCCCCTCCACCCTTGCTAGTTAGAACGCCAATAATAAGATATGTCGTTCCACCTGCATCTATATTTTTACCCACGGCTGACGCTTTATCATCAAAAAGCTTTTCAGCAAGTTTAGGGCCAATAACGGCTACTTTTTTTCGCTTAGATTCATCAGATTTATCAAAAACCTTTCCGTACTCTATGGTAAGATTGCGAACAACAAAAATTTCAGGTGTTGTGGCAAATACATCAGAGGTTTCTGTTCTACCATTTGCTCCCGCTTTGATCGTACGAGTAAATACTCCTACAACTTTGTCTGCTTCGCTGAGCTTGCGAAGTAGTTGTAAGTCTCTTTCATCAAAGCGTACGCCTCCGATGGTACCAGGACGAAAACCTGCTCCGCTAAATTGACCTGGTATGACAAATAACAAATTGCTACCCAAGCTTTCAAATTGGTTACTTATGTATGCTCGAAGACCTAGTCCAAAAGCCAGAAGGAGTACGACAGATGCTACACCTATGAGTATGCCAAGTGAGGTGAGTACGGTTCGCACCTTGCTGTGGTAAAAATCACGAAGCGCTGACTTAATGATAAATCCAATTTGTGTCATATGATTTTGCCATCCCTCATGTGGACTTGCCGCTTGGTTTGTTTGGCAATGCTGGGGTCATGTGTGACAATCACAATCGTTACACCCATATCACGATTAAGATCTGTGAGAAGCTTGAGGATTTCAATCCCAGTTTTGCTATCGAGGTTTCCTGTCGGCTCGTCTGCTAGGATGATTTCAGGATGCATAATGAGAGCACGTGCAATGGCTGTGCGCTGTTGTTGTCCTCCAGAGATTCTGTTTGGACGTACATTGAGTTTTGTTCCAATACCAAACCTCGTAAGGAGCTCAACTGCCCTATCTTTCGGGACAAAGTCCAGTTTTTTTCGAGCATACAATGTGGGTAACAGGACATTTTCAAGAACCGTCATTTTGGTGATCAAATTGAATTGTTGGAATACAAATCCCACCACCTGACTCCTGATATGAGATAGTTGATCATCATTTAGGACACTGATTTTTTGGTCATTGATTATAATTTCTCCTTTGGTAGGCCGGTCGAGGAGTCCTAGTACTTGCATGAGTGTGGATTTACCACATCCTGAAGGACCAACAATCGAGACAAATTCTCCTTTTCTGATAGTGAGACTCACATCATCTAACGCCCGAAACTCACCAGTATCAAGTTGGTAGATTTTGGATACATGTTTGATATCAATCATAAGTGAAATAGTTTTAGAAGCATATTCATTTTATCAAGTTATGTCAGGGCGAAATTTAAGATGAAGCAATCAATCTTAGATCGCCACGCACCGTTAAACGGGGCTCGCGATGACAATTTTGGTTTACGTTATGTTTATAGAATTTTTATGTAATGGATTACAATAAATTTTATTTACCATAGATGATATCTCCCTCTGACAGTCCTGATGTTATTTCCATATCTATATCTGACTCAAGTCCGGTCTGGACTTCAACCTTTTCCTTGGTATTACCAACTTTTTTCATCACATAGGACTTACCATTTTCGGCAGTCAGGTAGGTTTGTGGTATGGCGATAACTTGCTGTTTCTCACTAAGAGTGAATGTGGCATCTCCCGTCATCCCAAGTTTAAATTTTTCTGAAATATTTGAAACATCTAAAAATAACTTTGTTTCATACACCGTACTTGATTCACCCGATTTAGGTTCAAAACCTATGGAGCGGATTGCTCCAGAAAATTTTACTTCTGGGAAACTATCAAGTGTTACGGTGGCGCGCATGCCAGGGGAGATTTTCACCACGTCTGACTGATCTGGGAGAAGTGAAAGGTATACGGAGCGTGGATTAACGATCGTGTATCCATCTGTGGCAAGGGCAATATTTACGCCACCTGTTTGAGGTGATGCTGCAGTGACTACTCCATTGATAGGACTATATATAGTTGCATATTGCCGTGCGATATCTTGTAATTCTACGTTTATGACAGAGTTATTGAGATCAAACTGTGATTTTTCCATCACTCTGCGGGCAGTATCTCGGATGTCTTGGGTGATGCCTAACTCAGCTGTTGATCTGTAATCTCGCTGGGTATTTTCAAAGTCCCACCGTGTCTTCATATAGGTATTGAGATAATAGTCGATATTTTTGCGAACACTCCGCTGATCCATAGAGGCTAGTGCATCACCCTTTTCCACAGCGTCACCCACCTTTACACCAACCCACGAGAGCATGCCACCAGATTGAAAGCGCACTGTGGCTTTTTCTTCAGCATCGACCCTGCCTGATAGTGTCAGAGTCTGGGAGAGATCTTTTTTGACTACCGTAAATGATTTTTCATCTTTTTTACTAGGACCACGAGATTGTAAAAACCAAAAACTACCACCCACAAGTATTAAGAGAAGGATTACCAGTAACCAACGCTTTTTAAAAAACCCTATCATACGTTTATTCTAATCTATAATAATCTTTCATGAATAGTATTTCATGCTATTTACAGCGGTAGTACTCGAAAATACGAAGATAGATAAAAATGTACTTATGCCCACTGTAACCTTATATATTTTTATTATGGGAAATATATTATTTAGTCAATATTTTTTGTATGAATTGTGTGCGGTGATGGATCGTGGGGCCATGGGTCTTGAGTGCTGCTATATGTTGTTTCGTGCCATAACCATAGTTATGATCCCAGGTATATTGTGGAAAACTCAAATGATGGCAGCTCATTAAGTTGTCTCGGTAGGCTTTTGCAAGTATGCCAGCACACATCACCTCAGGAAAACGGGAATCTGCTTTCACTTCAGATTGTATGCATTTATTTGAAAACTCTATCTTAAGATTTCCGTCTATAATATAGCTATCTGCTGATATTTTTTGCACGAGCCTCTTAAATATTTCTTTATTGCACCAACCTATACCCTTGTTATTGATCAAATCAACATCTATAACTTCAATTCCATAGTCTGCGTGTTTTTGGATCACAGGTACCAGTCTATTTTTCTGAAGTTGTGAAAGGGTCTTGCTATCGCGGACTGGAGATTGGGCGCTTTTTTCAATATGTTCTTTTGAGGTATGAAGTATTACTGCAGCTGCCACGATGGGTCCTGCCAGTGGCCCGCGTCCAACCTCATCGAGTCCACAAACTATCATTTTCATAAAGACATCATATACTGTTGTGTGTGATATACATATATATATGAAATTAATTCGTGGTGACTATGTTCAATTTGTACCTGCAAGTCATGAGGATCCAAAGCATCCTGGGGTCCTAAAAAAGGTGCTTTTTGATAAACTCGCTATTCCAATAGGATCTGTGCAGATGATCAATTGGGCCAACTTGGAGGTTGGCAAATCATTTGCTGCTCACTATCACGAGGATATGAGTGAGATATTTATCATTATTTCAGGAAATGTAGAAATTAATGTCGATGGCAATATTGCTCGGTTACAAAAAGGGGATGCAGTAGCGATCGATGAAAGGGAAGTGCATGAGATGAAAAACACAAGCAGTTTAGTTTGTGAATATTTAGCAATTGGCTTTAGTTGTGGCAAAGGTGGAAAAACTATCTGTGTCAGCAAAAACCCCGCCGAATGTGACTTCAGGCGGGGCTTCTAAAATGAACGTAATGACTTATTTAGTCTTCACACTAATCTTTTTTGGTTGAGACTTGGGTGATTTGGCAAATGAGACTGTCATCACGCCGTGCTTACTGGTTGCTTCTGGTTCAACAGTTGTATCTATTTCACCGGGAACGGCCACGCGGTATGAGAAAGAACTCGTCGCTTTCCGATAATACTTTTTGCCTTTGTCTTCATCATTAGTTTCGCCCTTAATCCACACAATGCCTCTATCAAACGTGATCTCCACATCAGATGGGTCTACGCCTGGGAGTGCTGCCTGGACATAAACATTTTTATCATCCTCTGAGATTGTGACACTGCCGTTTGTGGCTGGAAGCGTGTCTTCCTCATCATCCCAGACGCTCGCAATACGAGAAATGGGAAATCGAAAAAAAGTACTTGGTACTAAGTCTGTCATGGGTATCACCTCCTTTCATATGTATTAGCACTCTTATATCATGACTGCTAATTTGTTGTCAAGACTTGATATCATTTGATACAGTAATATCACCTTGTGAGGCTAGGGGCTTGGAGTGTAAAATACTAGGATATGAAAAAATCAACAACAAAAAGTTCAACGTCTAGTTTGCGATCTGATATCGAAGAAGTCTCAAGTGCCATCCCGCAATATCAACCACCTCAGATGGTTGCGCAAGAAGCAACAAGAAATGGCTTTTTTACTGCAGTTCCTCAGTATGTACTCATCGTGCTTTTGATGCTTGCAAGTTATTTTATAGGCAATCTCAAAACAAAAGTTGACTATATGCAGGGAGGTGTTGCCACGGCACCAGCAGCAGGACAACCAAGCGCACAAAAGCCCGCAAGTAAATACAAAAATATTGATGATGCCATCACTACACTTGCTAAAGAAATCAAACTTGATGATAAAAAATTAGCCAGCTGTATAAGCAGTGGGGAAAAAGCCAAAGAAGTGGCAGCAGATCTGGCAGAGGGTCAAGCCAATGGTGTCAATGGGACACCAGGGTTTTTTATTAACGGGAAATTTTTGGGAGGCGCATTTCCTTTTGAGTCGTTTAAAGAAATTATAGATAAAGAGCTAGATGGCACTGGATCTGAAGATCCAAAAGTATACTCTGCCAATCTTCAACAAGCTGCGACGCGTGGTCAGTTTGATCCGAAGCCAAAGCAAATAGAGCTAGGAAATGCACAGAGGAAGGGGGCATCAAATCCAAAAGTCACAATCATAGAGTATAGTGATTTTCAATGTCCTTTCTGTAAACAGGCAAATCCCACTCTTGCTCAAGTCATGAAAGAGTATGATGGGAAAGTGCAAATAGTCTTTAAAGATTATCCCTTGAGTTTCCATCCACATGCACAAAAGACAGCCGAAGCCGCCAGTTGTGCCGCAGATCAGGGTAAGTTTTGGGAAATGCATGATAAGCTCTTCGAAACCCAGGATGACTGGAGCCAGGTGTAATAGGGCTTAGAGTTTAGAGCTTAGTAAGAAGCTTAGTAGCTTAGTTAGTTAGGAGCTTAGCAGCAAGGGGTTCTAGTCTCGAACTTCGAGTATCAGAGTGAATATTGTCATTGCGAGGAGCAGAAGGAAATTGCGAAGGCGACGTGACACGTCAGACGTGTCGCGGCAATCTAAAGAAGGCCTTCGATCCGGCTTTAGTTATGTATATTGATGCGGGGTAAACATGCTCAGGCTATAAATATACCTTGAGTGAAGCCAGTCAGACTGGTGGAGTCGAAAAGCGTGTGGAGAATTTTTATCGTCAAGATTTGAACTCCGTATTATTTATTGTTCGAGCGAAGCCCCGTCTGACGGGGCGCAGTCGAAAACTACATCCATTTGCGTTGATGCAGCTCAATTATTGCTGCTTGAGTGAAGTATGCCCACTAGAGTTGAAACATAAAATGCGGCAAAAAACTCTAAAATATCCTTTTTAAGGTCATAAATATGTCATTCTCGACCCCGATTGAGAATCAGTCAGAGTGTATTTAGCTTGATTCCCGCTTTTTACGGAATGACAAACACTAATAAGCTTCATAAATTTAAAACCACCTTGTGTTACAGGATTTCCACTGAGGTTGGTATTGGATTTCAAATTACACTGCGCATTGGCCATACGCTATAATAGTGGCATGGAATTATTTAACACGTGGCAATTTAATTTGGTCGGGTATATTTTCTTCGCAGTAATATTTAATCAGTTTTACAAGCTTGCGGTTCAGAGCGCTAAGCATGAAGGGGCAGCAACACTCGTGCTTCAGGCAATTGGGTGCATTGGAGCACTCTTTTTTGTACCATTCTTTCCTATGATATTTCCAACTGATTGGAAGGTGTATGGATTATTAGTAATTGCGTGTATCTTTTATGCCATAAATGACCGATTACAGACTGATGTTCGAAAGAATCTAGAAGTGTCGGTAAGTACGCTCATAAATCAATTAAGTACGGTATTTTTAATCATATTCGGATTTACGGTTTTTCGAGAGCCATTTTCATTGATTAAAGTAGTTGGAGCGCTTCTTATAGTTGGCGCAAATATACTTCTGCAGTACAAAGGAAAAAAGATAGTGATAAATAAATACATGTGGGTGGCTGTAATTGCAAATTTAGCTATGGCATTAGCTGTAAGCATTGACGTTGGTATATCAAAACAGTTTAATCTTCCAATCTATATAATGCTAACGCTTCTAATGCCGATGATTATTATAAAATTTACAGAACGCACAACTGTGAAATCTGTTATTGAAGAGTTTAGTCATGGAAACAAAACGCACTACATAATAACAGGCGTTTCTTGGTCTCTCATCATTTTGTGCATGCTTCGCGCATATCAGTTTGGAAGTTTTACAGTAATTACCCCTCTTTCATCCGTATCGGTTCTTATAAATATCCTGGTTGCTACTATATTTTTTTCAGAGAGAGATCATATGATCAAAAAGCTTATCGCTGCGATTATGGTTATAGGTGGGGTATATTTGACAGTCCTCACTTAATGCGAAGTTTTAGCGTTACACCAAACTTTCCTGAAGAGATCTGGGGATGGGGATTCCTAGATGGGTATATGCATGTGGAGTAGCGACACGGCCGCGAGAGGTTCTTTTGAGAAAGCCAATTTGGAGCAGATACGGCTCTATCATATCCTCGATCGTGCCTGAGTCTTCAGACAGCGCTGCAGCAATAGTCTCAATTCCCACGGGTCCCCCGCTAAACTGATTGATGATCATTTTGAGAAGTCGTTGGTCGTTGCTGTCCAGTCCCATGGTGTCTACCTCTAGGAGCCGGAGGGCTTTATTGAGTACGACTTCATCTATGTGATCCTGGTCTTCAACTTGTGCCACGTCTCGCACGCGCTTGAGGAGTCTAAGAGCAATCCTAGGGGTGCCACGACTGCGGTGGGCAAGCTTGGTAAGTGTATCTGCTGAGATTGTGATATGTAGCTTTGCAGCCCCGTTTGCAATGATTTTTTCAAGCACCTTTGGTTCATAAAAACTCAGTCTAGAGATGACCCCAAACCTATCGCGCATCGGGTTACTCAGCAGCCCCACGCGAGTTGTGGCACCGATAATGGTAAATGGCTGCAGATCTAGTCTAAGCGTCCTTGCGGCTGGGCCTTTGCCCATCACAATATCCAGAGCATAATCTTCCATGGCGGGATAGAGAGTTTCCTCTACGAGTTTATTTAATCTGTGGATTTCATCGATGAAGAGGATATCTCCTTTTTCCAGATTGGTAAGGATTGATGCGAGATCTCCAGCTCGCTCGATGGCAGGGCCACTCGTGACTCGGACATTGACCCCCATGCTTTTGCCTATGAGGTGCGCTAGTGTCGTTTTGCCAAGTCCGGGTGGTCCATAGAGAAGGACATGTTCCAGCGATTCACCACGCTTGGTGGCAGCCTTGATAGCAATCTCAAGCGTCTCACGGGTTGTCTGCTGGCCATAAAATTCATCCCAGTGGCTAGCGCGCAAACTCTGAAACAGTTTTTCCTCTTCAGGGCTCGTGACTTCGGCGTTTGTGATGGATGCGTGTATATCTGTTGGCATAGTATATTATTTTCCTAGAATTTTGAGCGTCTGGCGTAATGCTACCTCAGATGGCAGTGTAGGATCAACTTGTTTCATCGCTTGGAGTATCTCGGGCTTACGAAAACCCATTGCTATAAGTGCATCAGTTACCTCTTCATGAATTGGAATATCATCAGACAAATCAAGTGTGGTCATGTCTCCAATTTTTGGTTTAAGCTCGATGATAATTTTTTGCGCATTTTTTTTGCCAAGTCTGGGGATAGTAGTAAAGAAATCTACATCTCCTTTACGGACTGCCGTCAGCACCTTTCCTACTGTTTGATTGACGATAGACAGAGCTGTTTTTGGTCCTATGCCTGAGACGGACAAGAGAATAGTAAATAATTTCATATCCTCATCTGTAGCAAAGCCGTAGAGATCTATGGCGTCATCTTTCACAACTGTATGAACGCGGACAAATACTTCCTGATCTGTATTCAGTGAGGCTGCGTGTCTTGTGGTCAAAGACACAGCATACCCCACGCCTCCAACCATAATTATAGTGGGGGTAGTGTTTGGACTAAGGATTTTACCAGAGAGTGCTCCTATCATGATGTGAGTCCTTTCATTTTATATGTATATATATGTGTGAGTGCAATTGCTAGGGCATCTGCCGTGTCGTCCAGCTGTGGCACTGCTTGCAGACTCAGAATCATCTTGATCATTTTTCCTACCTGTACTTTATCAGCATTTCCGTTTCCTGTAACGGTCCGTTTGATAGCTGGGGGAGAATAGGCATATATGGGGAGGTTTTTAAGTGATGCTGCCAGCAGTATGACACCACGGGCTTGTGCCACTGCTATAACGGTTTTGGAGTTTGTCGCATGAAATAGTTCCTCTATGCTCATGGCATCAGGGTTGTAGGCGTCTATAAGTTCTTGGACTTTGGTAAATAGTGTCTGTAAGCGTACTTCTGCGGTTTCATTTTTATCCGTCGTGATACAGTTAAAGCCTATAGACGTAACTTTTCCGCGTATTTGTTCTACCACGCCCCATCCTGCACGTGCTGTCCCCGGATCTATACCTAAGACTCTCATGGTATCTTTTTATATACTACCTGAGACAGGAAATGCAAACGTTTCATGAACTAGATTTCATAAATTGGGTAGGTAGGTGAGAGTTGAAAAATAATGGTAAACTGATAGTAAGAAAATTAATTCTCACCCTATGAATCTCAAATTTATTGGCGTACTCCTATTTGCTGTGGTTGCTGTGGCGCTTGTGAGCCTGGCATGGCCACTGTTTACTACCCAGCCTAGGCCAGAGCCGTTAACAAAAGTTCGTGATCTTGTGATTGGTACGACTGTTGGGCAAAATGTGGCTGCAGTCCTAGGGGTACAGGACGAACAGCAAGTCATGCCAATAGACCCGAGCACTGTGGCCAGTAGTGTGGCGCAAAGTGCGGTGACTGCCGTAGAGAAGCGTGCCACAGACGTGCTCGTCACCCATGCCACTCGTGAACTCGTCAACGGATTCAATCAGCTTTCACCAGAGCAAAAAGGCGCTCTCCAATCGATCATTTGCCAGCAGTAGGGTATAATTACTGTATGACTACTGTCTATACATTACTTTCTGTACTTATTGTAAGCTGTTTATCGCTATTGGGTGGGCTCCTATTGGCTGTCAAAAAGACACATATTGAACGCGTGATTTTTTACTCACTAGCTCTATCAACCGGCGTCATACTGGGAGCAGTTTTTTTTGATATTGTTCCAGAGTCGTTGGAACTAGCTGGGGAAAATACATACACACTGCTCTTGGTTGGTTTTGTGGGTGCATTTGCAGTCGAAAAATTTCTCAATTGGCATCACCATATAGATGGAGATCATCATGAAAATTCAGAAAAAGCTGCAGGCTACCTGACGCTTATAGGTGATGGTATACACAACTTTGTCGATGGCACAGTCATTGCCACAGCATATCTGGTGTCCCCTGCTGTGGGTATATCAACCACATTTGCCGTTGTCGCCCACGAAATCCCACATGAACTAGCAGATTTTGCAGTGCTGCTGGGAAGCGGATTTAAACCAAAAAAAGCTCTCTGGTACAATTTTCTCTCAGCTCTGACGGCTGTCGCAGGCTCCTTATTTGTACTAGTGTTATCAAATCAAGCAGCTGGAATAGAGAAATATTTGCTGCCATTTGCTGCGGGAAACTTTCTCTACATTGCCTCCAGTGATCTCATACCACAACTTCATAAAAGAAATACCTTTGTCGTTTCCCTTGTGCAATTAGGTTTAATGATAGTTGGAATTTATCTCATGTCTGTCCTTGTGGGACTGGAAAAATAACATATGGATGAACAGCTGATCACTCGAGCAAAAGACTTTTTGGTCAAATACGATTTAGCCTCCAAGCGCGCGCAGGTAGAGACCATCACGCAGGAAAGTTCACAGCCAGGGTTCTGGCAAGATTCACAGGTTGCTGCCAAAAAGATGAAAAAAATGGCAGCTATCACAAAAGAGGTAGAGGCTGGAGAGATGATTGAACTGATGATCGAAAGTGGTGCAAGCGAAGAACTACAAAAGGAACTTGACCGTATGGAATTTGCATTGTATCTATCTGGTCCATATGACCAGTCAGATGCGATTTTTTCTATTCATTCTGGTCAGGGTGGCACAGAGGCAATGGATTGGACCAGTATGCTCATGCGCATGTATATGCGTTTTGCAGAGCGGAAAGAATGGGACCTGGAGGAAATGGACAAAACCATGGGCGAGGAGGCTGGAGTCAAAAGTGTCACATTTACGATATCAGGTCCATATGCGTATGGATTTCTCAAAGCCGAGGTTGGTGTGCACCGGCTAGTACGGCAGTCTCCTTTTAATGCAGACAATTTACGTCAAACCTCTTTTGCCATGGTAGAAGTGTTGCCTGTAGTTGAAGATGCCAATATTGAAGTGAAAGAAGAAGAACTCGAGTGGGATTTTTTTCGCGCAGGTGGCAAAGGTGGCCAAAATGTGAACAAAGTATCGACAGCAGTTCGGCTCAAACACTTGCCGACAGGCATTATTGTCGCAAGTCAAGCCCAGCGGTATCAAGGACAAAATCGCGAGTTTGCACTCAAAATGTTAAAGGCCAAACTCTGGGAAATCGAAGAAGAAAAAAGGAGGAGAGAGGAAAAAAATATTCGAGGAGAGTACAAAACGCCTGGTTGGGGAAATCAAATACGCAATTATGTCTTGCATCCCTATCATTTGGTAAAGGATACTCGGACAGGGTTAGAATCGAGTAATACAGACAGAGTGTTGGATGGTGATATAGAAGACTTTATGATCGCATACTTGAAAACTCGGGTCTAACAGCTCATAATTGGACTACATGATATTTCATAAAAAACCAGTCGTAAAAAAAGTTGTGAGTGTTTCATCTGAAAGCGAAGGAATTTCTGCTGAAGGAGATGAAAACACCATCACTATAGAGGAGCAAACCAACATGAAAAAAGCAGACAAAGTAGCAATGGTGGTATATGTAGTCCTGGTGTTTATGGGTATTGGGACAGGATATTTGTTGACCAGGCAATCTACTAGTTCTCAAGCTGCTACAAATGATATGGTTCAGTCTGAAAAAGTTGAAACAATCAAATCAGATAAAGCAGCAGGAGTAACAGACGTGAAAACATTTAAAGACAGTGCTGAGGGTAAAATAGAAAAAGGTGGTTTAAGTGGAGAAGGTACACACAAGCTTGTACGTGATGGAGGTCCTTCTCAAACAGTATATCTTGTGTCATCTGTATTAAATATGGACGATTTCGAAGGAAAAAAAGTACGTGTTTGGGGTCAGACATATGCTGGCAAAAAAGCAGCGTGGTTTATGGATGTTGGTAAGATAGAAACACTTGAATAGTTCACTATTTTTGGCATGATTCGCCTGCATAATGTATCAAAGGTTTACAACAAATCTACCCATGCCCTCAAGGATGTCACAGTCCAGATAGGCGATGGTGAGTTTGTTTTTCTTATAGGACCCTCTGGTGCTGGAAAAACGACACTTCTTAGACTCCTTATCCGAGATCTTTTGCCAACTGCTGGTGATGTACATGTGGGTGAATGGCACCTCAATACACTTCCAAATACCAAAATTCACTTGCTTCGCAGATATGTAGGAACAGTATTTCAAGATCTGAAGCTGCTCATGGACCGGACGGTGTATGAAAATATTGCCTTAGGACTTGAGATACTTGGGAAACCAGAACAAGAGATTACACGTGACGTAAAGGATGTGTTAGAGCTAGTTGGACTGGGAGGAAAGTCTGGACAATTTCCGCTTCAGATGTCAGCAGGTGAACTTCAGAGGGTTGCAATTGCACGAGCTATTGTGGGTGGACCAAAGATATTGCTTGCAGACGAGCCAACTGGAAATTTAGATCCAAGGACAACCTTGGAAATACTTGAAATACTCCAACAGGTTAATAAAATAGGCACAACTGTTATCATGGCCACGCATAACGAAACAGTCGTAAATGATATGAAAAAGCGTACATTGACGATCGAAGATGGTATCCTCTCAAGTGACGAATTAAGAGGTAAATATCATATACAAGCCAAAAAAAAGCACAGTACGCATGAAAAAACACCTGATCATATACATGAAAAAACGGAGCATATCCATACCACCGATCATAAGCGTCACTCAGATCAAGTGCATAAGGAAAATGATCAACCAAAGGAGTAACAATGAGAAGCCTGTCCACAGCTTGGAAACACATGCGCCGTTCGCCCTACCAGGCGATGGCTGCAGTCATGACTCTTTTTGTGACATTTCTTTTTGGTGGAGTATTTTTTCTGACGACACTAGTTTCTGTTTTAACACTGCAATATTTTGAGGGTAAACCTCAAATGATTGTTTTTTTTAGTGAAAAATCAGGGGATACTGAGGTGCAATCACTCAAAAAGACTCTTGAAGCAACTGGGAGTGTTGCTTCAGTGAAATATGTCTCAAAAGAAGAAGCACTCACGCTCTATCAAAAAGAAAACAAAAACGACCCCTTGCTTCTTGAGATGGTAACAGCAGATATACTTCCAGCCTCCCTTGAAGTGATTGCAAAAGAACCACAACTTCTCAAAGAACTTGAGCCAATTATCCAAAAAAGCCCTGGCGTTTCGGATATTGTTTTTGCCAAAGACGTCGTAGACCGACTTATCGCGTGGACAAATGGCATTCGACTTGTAGGAGGAGTGCTTGGACTCATACTGCTTATTAATTCTCTCCTCATCGTGATGACTGTCATTACCATGAAAATTGCCATCAGGAAAGATGAGATTGAGACGCTTCGTCTGATTGGTGCTTCAAAATGGTATATCAGATGGCCATTTATATTTGAGGGTGCTAGTTATGGTATGCTTGGAGGTTTTCTCTCGTGGCTTGCGATTGCAGGAATTTTACTTTGGTTTCAGCCAAACTTTGCAGGATTTTTGGGGAGTATTCCCAGCTTAGATGTATTGCTAGCAGATCCATTGGCGCCGCCATTTTTGATACTACTTGCTGTGCAATTGGTATTACATGGAGTTGTGGGATGGGTGATAGGTAGTATTGGGAGCTTATTTGCAGTCGGTAGATATTTAAAGCTGTGAGACAATTCCATGCAAAAATTAGTATTTTTGATCCTGATTTTACTTCTGGTTGTACCTGGAAGATTTGTGTATGCATCTGAAGTTGAAGACCGCATAAAAGAATTAACACAAAAAGTTTCCGATTTACAAAAGCAAGAAAACTCCCTTGCACAACAAATCAAGCTGTTTGATTCGAAAATTTCGCTAACGACCTTAAAAATTGATAGCACAAAGGCAGAAATTTCCAAGCTTACAAATGAGATTGGCGAATTAGCAAATGAAATAGATAGACTTGAAAATCTCCTGACCAATAGATCCGAGCTTGCCCTCAAACGTGTACCAGAATCTTACAAACGAAAAAAAGCTCTGTTTGAATTTGATACGCTTCTCCTGACAAAAAATTTTTTCGATCTCATATCGCGAGCAGAATATATGACACGAGTCCAGCAGCAAGATGTACGACTGCTTGTGCAATTAAAAGCCACACAGAGCCATTTTGGTGAACGCAAAAGTTTGCGAGAGCAAAAAAAATCCCAACAAGTGCAGTTACAAAAAACGTTAGAGGACCAAACCCGAGAGTTAGAACGGCAAAAAAAAGAAAAAGAAACACTTCTGGCACAAACAAAAAATGACGAAGCTGTCTATCAAAGGTTACTTTCACAAGCACTAGCTGAAAAAACTGCTATAGAACGAGCGCTTATAGATGGCGTTAAGGTGGGGCAAATTAAAAAGGGAGATCCTATAGCACTTGTAGGGAATAGTGGATATCCTGGATGCTCTACTGGAGCACATCTCCACTTTGAGGTGCGTAAAAATAATGCATGGGTTGATCCATCAGAATTTTTATCAAGCAAATCTATTAGAGATGAACAGTATGAATTAGACGCAAATGTTGGAAATGGTAGTTGGTCGTGGCCACTTGAAGACACGGTGAGATTGACGCAAAGATTTGGCAAAACCCCGTGGTCATGGCGGTATTCCTACTCTGGCGGCATACATACAGGCTTTGACATGGTCTCTACATCAGGTACGATTATCCGAGCACCTGCAGATGGTGAATTATTTAGCTCAAGTCAAGCATGTGGCTCTAGTAGTGTAATAAAAATTAAATATATTGATCACGGTTCTGGTGTTGTGAGTTTTTATCTCCATGTGCAATAAAAAATGCAAAATGCAAATGATTAAAGATAAACCTTCGGCATGCAATAAATGAGTGACTGATAAAGGGTTAAGCAAAGGATAAAAGTATTATTTGCATGTATGGATTTGGTTTTTTTTGAATTTCTTCCTTATTCGTGATATATTCCCCATCATGATTCGAAAGACCGTGCTTTTAGTGTTATTTTTTCTTGTTGTAACGCCCATACATGCTGTAGGTGTGACAGTTACTGATGTGCCTGCAACCCTTGATAAGGATCAAGAATTTGATGTGACTGTGAGCCTTACATGTAGTGGTTGTAGTGATTCGTATCTGCGCGGAGTATTTTCACAAACAGAAAGTCAGTATTTTGGATATACTCAAAAAAATGATGGAAGCTTCGTAAATAGTGGTGGGAATTCAAATTATTTTTTACTTACCAGAGATCAACTGACAAATGGCTCTTGGACTGGAAAAGTGCGAGTGAAACCAGATAGTTCTGACCGTGAATTTACAGGTCCTGGTGCATATTCATTTAAAGTAGGTCGAGCTAGTGGAAGTGGATCGTTCTCTTGGAGTAGTCCGGTCAGCATTCAAATAACAGGTGCGGTGCCTACGCAAACCCCTACAAATACTCCAATGCCAACATATACTCAGACATCTACACCAACAGCAACTCCCAAATCCACAAGTAATCCAACACCAACAGTTACCTCAAGTCCTACGCCTACAAAAACGCCTACGAAGTCTCCTACATCTACGCCAACAAAAGTACCTACTCCACTCCCTACAACACTCTCCACACCAGCACCCACAGCCCAGCCACATCAAGCGCTCCAAAATTTACAAAGTACAGTTCCTACGATGGCAAAAGATTCAAATCCATTTGCTACTGTTGCAGGTGTAATGCAGACTGGAGAAGGAAATAAAGAGAATAGTAAAGATTCTCAAAGTACGCCTGTGCATGTTATAAACACAAATACAAACATAATTGTAGCTATCGGCATGAGTTTGGGTGCTATCGTTGGAATTGTGGCAGCTGCACTGGGGCTGCGAATATGGTATATAAGAAAGAGGGTCTCAGAGGTGGAATATGACTACAAAAACCATTCGTTTGCTCCATAAGTGGGTGCCATTGTTGGGGTGGATGGCCTGTATATACATATTTTCATCAAGACGAAGCGTAGAGGTTTCCCCAGATGGTCTGATCAATTTTTTAGTTTTCAAATCCCTTCACGTTATTGAGTATTCAGTGCTTTTTATTCTTACCTATAGAGTAGTGAACGGAGGAGCTAGTGCAAAACGATATTGGATTTCTTTTTTACTTGTGCTCGTGTATGCGGTAACTGATGAAATTCATCAAACATTTGTGCCTTCCAGAGAAGGACGGTTTCGCGATGTTATAATTGACGGGATAGGAGCATTACTTGGATGGATATCTTTACATCTCATACTACGCACTCTCCCCAGCAAACCCAAGAGCTTGCTGGCACGCTTGCTCTATATATCAAAAAAATAATTTCAAGCCACAACAAAGCCGTTCCAGTGTATCTATATGGTGAGCTCGGGAGTGGAAAAACGACATTTTGTCAGGGGTTTGCCAAAGAGCTCGGTATTTCAGAACGACTGATTTCCCCAACATACATTGTAGTGCGTCAATATGCGCTTACAGGAAGCACACATATGCTCCATCATTATGACTTGTATAGACTGGAGAAGGGCGGGGAAGCGAACATAGGGTTATATGATATATTACATGAATCATCTGCGATTGTCCTCGTAGAGTGGTCAGAGAGGCTGAGGGATATACCGAAATATGGAATTTTTGTCAAATGTGTTGCTGGAGAAAGTGCACATACAATAACAGTCGAAAATCACCTTTAATTGAGTAAAATATGTATTCATTACATCTAGATTCATCAGTTTCGGATCGAACCACTGTATCTATATGGCAGGGAGAAGCAAAAGTGGATGAGTTGGTATTTCAGGCGAAAGCCCAATCCCTTATGCGTATGATTGAGATTCTCTGTCAGAAGCGCAATATTCCATTTTCGGAGTTAGGGTCTCTCAAAGTTACTACTGGCCCAAAGGGTTCGTTTACTGGTTTACGAGTGGGGGTAAGTGTTGCAAAAGCGCTTGGATATATTCTGGATATTACCGTAAATGGTACCAAGCAGCATGAGCAAATAGTGCCCACCTATGAGGCATCAAAATTTGATGCTTAAGTCGAATTCTGTTACTTTTCTCCTTGCTGGAAATTTTCTTACACACTTTGTATAGTAGATATATGCATGGCATTTCAAAGCATATAGTTCATTGGTTTACTCCACACCACACCAACAATCATAGAGCAAAAGTGCTTCATATAGATTCGCTTTCGGTTTTAACTGGTGTACTTGTATTTGTTATGGCGCTTTTGCGTATTGCATCCCGACAAATGCCAGATGTACTTGGATATGCCACAGATATGCGTGTAGATGATTTAGTGAAGTATACAAATCAAGAACGGGTTGCACGAGGTCTTACGCCTCTTACAGTCAATACACAGCTTTCAGCTGCTGCTGCGCAAAAAGCAAAAGATATGTTTGCTGACAACTATTGGGCACACAACAGTCCAAAAGGCAAAACTCCCTGGGTCTTTGTACAGGCATCTGGATATCAGTATAGTTTGGCGGGCGAAAATCTTGCCAAAAACTTTAATGATAGCAAAGGCGTTGTAGCTGCATGGATGGCATCTCCCAGTCACAAAGAAAACCTAGTCAAACCTGACTATAGAGACATTGGCTTTGCCATTATGAATGGCACGCTCAACGGTGAAGAAACTACCCTCGTTGTGCAGATGTTTGGTACTACCCCAGAGCAATTGTCTGCGATACAAAATACACCTAGACAACCTGTAGAAGTTGCCACAAAGCCTGTACTAAATGACGCAGAGCCACAAGTGGCTCCAGCATATACATCTATAACACGTGCACCGCTTGTCAATTTGCCAAAAGCCACACGTGACATAGCGCTTATAGTTATTGGTGTGTTGGGAGCAGTGCTCGTATTTGATGCATGGGTTGTGTATCGCAAAAGACTTGTACGAGCTACAGGGCATACCTATGCCCATATATTCTTTTTGGCACTTATGCTATTTATGATGCAGCAGGCATTTATTGGGAGTATTTTATGAAAACTAAACATATTCATGTAAGTAATACCTTTATTTTGTTCGTAGGCCTTACAGTAGCTACGATAGCATTTTTCTATTTTCAAGGAAATCACACCGCACAAAAATTGATTGCACTAATTTGTGGAGCTCTTTATGCATGTTGGGGGATCGTCCATCATGCCATGATGAAAAACTTATATCCCAAAGTTGTGTTAGAATACCTACTTGTGAGCATTATAGGAGTTGTGCTCATGGTTATGGTACTTGGATAACTCTGAAAGGAGTCACATGAAAGGCGTCATACTTGCAGGTGGGCTGGCCACCAGGCTGCGACCACTTACTCTGGTTACAAACAAACATTTACTACCTGTCTATAATAAGCCCATGATTTATTATCCTCTAGAGGCTATGCAAAAAGCTGGCCTGACTCAAGTGCTTCTGACTACATCAGGAGATCATGCTGGGCATTTTGCAAATCTCTTAAAAGCCGGAGAGGATTTTGGTCTGAGGCTTTACTATGGTATTCAACAAAATCCCAAGGGTGGTATAGCAGATGCTGTGAGACTTGCCGAAGAGTTTGCACAAAATGAGCCAATTCTTGTGATTTTAGGAGATAATATTTTTAATTTTAATCTTGCAGATGTGGTTAAGAGGTATGAGAAAAATGGCAACAAAGGTGCTGTAGTATTTGGTGTTCACAAAGATACTGAGTCACGTCAATACGGTGTTATAGAGATAGATAAGTCTGGTAAGGTGTTGTCTATAGAGGAAAAACCCGAGCATCCCAAGAGTGATATCGCCCAAACGGGCATTTATATTTATGATGCCAGTGTCTTCGATTTCATCAAGTCATTATCACCCTCTGCGCGTGGAGAGCTTGAGGTAACTGACCTAAATAATGCATATCTCAAAAAAGGCGCACTGACCTGTGAAGTCATAGATTGGTGGGTAGATGCAGGCACGTCACATGAGGAGCTTTTACGAGCCAACAATGAAGTAGCGCATATGTTTAGTGGTGGGGCGCTATGATAGATGGCGTCATGGTCAAACAGTTGAATCCTCACCCCGATGAACGAGGGTTTTTTGTTGAGTTTATCCGTGTTACAGATGATTTTTTCAAAGAAGGCTTTGGACAACTTTCTCACTCGCATATGCACACAGGTGTTGTGAAAGCATGGCATATACATAAAACCCAAATTGACTGGTGGTGTGTGGTAGCGGGAACTATCCATGTAGTACTTGTAGATAGACGAGAACATAGTCCGACCTACATGCAAAAAGCAGAGTTTGTAGTAGGTGAACATGGAGAAAAAATTAGTATCAAAATTCCCCCTGGTGTTGCTCATGGTTTAAAGGTCATAGATGGCCCCGCAGATCTCGTGTATGCCACAAGTGGTGTATACAAGCCTGATGAGGAAGGCCGCATCCAGTATGATAACGCGCAGATTGGTTTTGACTGGCAGAGTCTGGGTGGTATTCCCATTTCAAATACAAAAATTACTTAATATATGAAAATTCTGGTTACCGGTGGTGCAGGTTTTATAGGTGCAAATTTTATCCTCTACTGGATGGCAAATCATCCTGAGGATTACATAGTTAATTTTGACTTACTCACTTATGCTGGAAATCTCGAAAATGTGGCGTCAGTATCTACAAATCCTCACTATGCGTTTATAAAGGGTGATATTGGTGACGGTGCAGCTGTCACAAAAGCACTTGAGGGTGTTGATGTGGTGGTCCATTTTGCTGCTGAAAGTCATGTGGATCGCTCTATTGCAGACGCTTCCCCATTTATTCGAACAAATGTGCTCGGGACACAGGTGTTACTAGAACAATGCGTGAAATTAGGTATTAAGCGCTTCCATCATGTCTCAACAGACGAGGTGTTTGGATCACTGGAGCTTGGCAGTGATACATATTTTAATGAATCTACGCCGTATGATCCACGTAGTCCGTATTCTGCCAGTAAAGCGAGTTCTGATCACCTGGCGCGTGCCTACTATCATACATATGGACTTCCAATCACAATTACCAACTGTTCCAATAACTTTGGCCCTTATCACTTTCCAGAAAAGCTTATCCCTCTTGCCATTACAAATGTGCTCGAGGGTAAAAAAGTTCCAGTCTACGGTGATGGCAAAAACGTGCGCGACTGGCTTTACGTTGAGGATCATGCCAGAGCTATAGAGGCAGTTCTCACTCAAGGAAAAATTGGTGAAACATATTGTGTTGGTGGGATGAAAAAAGATGTAGACAATCTGACAGTAGTTAAAATGATATTATCCCATATGGGCGCTTCAGAATCACAAATTGAATTTGTCAAAGACCGAGCTGGCCACGATAGAAGGTATGCAGTAGATTGGTCGAAAATTGGTCAAAACCTTGGATGGAAACCTCTTAAGGATTTTGAAGCGAGACTGCATGAAACCATAGAATGGTACAAGGAACACCGGCAGTGGTGGGAGCATGTCAAAAATGGAGAATATGCATCCTACTACGAGCGGATGTATGGAAAAATATGAAAATATTAGGTACGGGATTATCAGGTTTAGTTGGATCACGCATAGTACAATTGTTGTCACCTGATTTTTCCTTTAACAATTTGAGTCTGGAGACAAATGTTGATATTACAGATGGGGCTGTCGTGCATAAATACGTAAAGGAGTCAGATGCTCCATGGGTATTTCATTTTGCTGCTCGTACTGATGTAGATGGCGCAGAAAAAGAAACAGGTGACAAGGCAGGAAGTTATTGGATTACAAATGTCGAAGCGACTCGCTCCTTTGTAGAAGCATGCAAAGAATACAACAAAAAACTTTTATATATTTCAACTGATTATGTTTTTGATGGCACCGAAAAAGTATACACAGAATCATCAATACCGCATCCGCTCGGCTGGTATGGGGTGACAAAGTACGAAGGGGAAAAGTTAGTAGGAGATCTTGGGGAAAATAGTTTGATTGTACGAATTGCCAATCCCTACTGCGCTCAGCCCACTTTTAAACCTGACTTTATCCATAAGATTGCCTCACTATTGAAAGAAGGAAAAACCATACAAGCACCGACAGATCAACTTTTTGTACCAACATTTATAGACGAGATAGCACGAGCAATCGGCATCCTTGTTCGTGAGAACGCCACAGGTATATATCACGCTGTTGGATCGAGCAGTATCTCACCGTATGATGCAGGTATTTTGATCGCAAAAACCATTGGTGCGAGTCCAAGTCTTGTGCAAAAGACTACTTTTGAGGTATATTTTGAAGGTCGTGCCAAGAGACCAAGACTTGCAAACACTTCAAATGCTAAGATTGTATCTTTAGGAGCGCACATGTCGACGTTTGAGCAAGGACTCGCTATAATAAGTAGTTATCTTTGAAGAAGGAGAGTTATTTTATGACAGTAACATTTATTGGACATGGGTATGTTGGACTAGTAACAGCTGTAGTTTTTGCTGATCTTGGCAATACGGTATGGGTAGTAGGACGTACCAAAGAAAAGATTGAAAATCTCAAAAAAGGTATCGCACCATTTTATGAGCCAGGCTTAGGCGAAATGGTCAAGCGTAATCTAAAGGCCGGGAGACTGCTATTTACTCTTGATTACAAAGAGGCAGTGCAGGCATCAGAGATCATATTTATCTGTGTTGGAACTCCTCCGAAGCCCACAGGCGAGGCAGATTTGACGAGTGTGTTTGCAGCAGCAGAGGATATTGCCAAAAATATGGTTGGGTATAAGGTTGTGGTAACCAAAAGTACAGTGCCTCCGGGGACAAATAAAAAAGTAGCAGAGATAGTAGAAAAGTATAAGCCAGAGGGATCAAGCTTTGCCATAGCATCATGCCCTGAATTTTTGCGAGAAGGAACTGCCATAAACGATACGCTGCATCCTGATCGTGTCGTTATAGGCACCACCTCTGATCGTGCTTTGACGCTCCTCACTGATTTACACAAGTCCATTGATGGGAAGATTGTTGCCTGCAATGTCGAGACGGCGGAGCTGATTAAATACGCCTCTAATTCACTTTTATCAACAAAGATTTCTTTTGCAAACGCCATTGCTATGCTTTCTGAAAAAGTAGGGGCAGATGCAGAAAAAGTTTTAGATGGCGTAGGACTAGATCGTAGGCTTGGGCGGAGCTTTCTCTCACCTGGAGTTGGTTACGGTGGGAGTTGTTTTCCAAAGGATGTAAAGGCTTTGATAGCATTATCAAAAGAGCGTGGGTATGACTTTAAACTTCTTCGGGAGGTAGACGCGGTCAATGTTGAGGCTACAAAACATTTTATTGCCAAAATAGACAAGCACTTTGACAAAAAGCTAAAAGGGAAAACTATCGCTATTCTCGGATTGGCATTTAAGCCCGACACAGATGATATGCGTGAAGCTCCTTCCGTAAAGGTGATAGATGCACTTTCAGAGGCTGGCGCCAAAATCCGCGTGTACGATCCGATTGCTATGGATACAGCCAAAAAAGTTTTACCAAAGTCTGTTGAATATGCCAAAAATGCTCTAGAAACTCTAAAGGATGCTGATGCCATGGTGGTTGTAACAGAATGGAATGAATTTCGTCAAATAAACCTTGTCGCAGTTGCTAAGGCAATGAAGGGCATGGTCATATTTGATGGTCGAAATATATATGATCCCCAGGCGGTCAAAAAGCTTGGATTTATCTACTACGGCGTAGGCCGCATGTAAAAGGAGGTTCGTATGGTAGCAAAAAAAGCACTAATTACCGGTATTGCCGGATTTGCAGGCAGTCACTTAGCTGAGTTACTCCTATCTAAAGGATGGGAAGTATACGGCTTTGTACGTCCACGAAGCAAGATGGACCATATTGAGGCAATCCAAAATAAATTACATCTTGAAGATGCAGATTTACTTGATTCGCATAGTCTATACAAGTTACTTTCTCGCATTAAACCAGATTATATATTTCATTTAGCAGCTCAGTCATTTGTACCAACATCATGGGTTTCACCATCAGTCACTCTTGAGGTAAATATCGTAGGCTCAGCAAATCTTTTTGAAGCTGTCAGACAGGCTGAAATTAATCCCGCAATACAAATTGCCTGTTCATCTGAAGAATATGGCATGGTACTTGACAGTGAGTTGCCGATACGAGAAACAAATCCATTGAGACCACTTTCTCCATATGCTGTATCTAAGGTTGCGATGGATTATCTGGGATACCAATATCACGAGTCCTATGGTATGCGTATCATCCGTACACGTGGCTTTAATCATACAGGTCCACGACGTGGAGATACGTTTGCTGAATCAAATTTTGCCAAGCAAATTGCCATGATAGAGAGTGGGAAACAGGAGCCTGTTATCAAGGTCGGCAATCTTGATGCGCTTCGTGACTACACAGACGTTCGTGATATGGTCAAAGGATATGTACTCGCACTAGATAAATGTGACGCAGGGGATGTGTACAATATTTGTACAGGAAAATCCATTCGTATCGGAGATATGCTGGATATGCTCTTATCTTTTAGTAAGACAAAGGTAAAGATTCAACAGGATCCAGATCGCATGCGACCATCGGATGTGCGCGTACTCAATGGAGATAACACCAAATTTGTGCAAAAGACTGGCTGGGCACCACAAATCGAGTTTAAACAAACGATGAAGGATCTCCTGGAATATTGGCGAGAGCAGGTATAACTTCCTGTCTTCCGTCTTCATTATGAAAGTGGCGATAATACTGCCTACCTATAATGAGAGAGAAAATATTATCTCTCTGCTCGAAGAGCTGCATGCAGTCACGGCTAAAATTTCGGGATTTACTTTCTCATACCTTGTAGTTGACGATACTTCGCCTGACGGGACTGGCGCGTTAGTTCGAGAATTTCAAAAAAAACAGAAAGATGTGTATTTATTGGTGGGAAAAAAAGAAGGTCTTGGAAGTGCACTTATCAAGGGCATGGAGTACGCTATTAAAGTTTTAAAAGCAGAATATCTTGTGCAAATGGATGCCGATCATTCTCATGATCCGCAAAAACTTATAGAATTTTTTCATAAAATTCGAAATGGCGCTGACTTTGTGATAGGGAGTAGATATATCCCCGGTGGATCAATACCTGATAATTGGGGTGTACACAGGAAAATATTTAGTGTAGTTGGCAATTCAATTGTCCGTTTTGGACTTGGCAGAAGTTTGATACATGATTGGACAGGGGGATTTCGCGCGCATCATATAAAATATTTTGAGCAAATTCATACAGTCCTTAAGCCATTTAGTGGATATGTATTTCAAATCGCATTTCTACATCAAGCCATGAAGGTTGGTGCGCACATAGTAGAGGTTCCCATACATTTTACAGACAGAAAATATGGAAGATCCAAAATTGCTCCTGCAGAATATATCAAAAATGTATTGATATATGTATTTCGGGCAAGATTTGCGGAGGTACGAAGGGGCAGCTTCCCAAAATTTTTAGTTGTTGGAGCAGTGGGTTTTGCTATAAATACGATTATGCTTGAGTTATTGATTCATAAGTTTGATTTTCACCCTGGTCTGGCAAGCGCTGTGGGAGCTGAATGTGCGATCATATCAAATTTCTTTTTAAACAACGGTTGGACATTTCAAAGCAAAAAAGCAAAAGGTAAAGATATGTTCCCCAAGTTGTTCAAGTTTAACCTAAGTTCTCTAGGTGCTATGGCACTGCAAGCTGCAACAGTCACCGTGGGTACACATTTCTTTGGAGAAGCAACGTATAGAATCTTTTATATGTTTGGCGTCGGGTTTGGCCTGATCTGGAACTATACTATGTACTCCCGAGTGATTTGGAAAACAAAATCACACGAATGAAACAGAATACCTTATCACCCCAACATAAATTGCTCGTAAAAAGTATTTCAATTCTTCCAATTGTAAGTATTCTCCTACTCGCTGCATTTTTGAGATTGTTCAAAATTTCCGAATATATGACATTTCTGGGAGATGAGGGGAGAGATGTACTTGTCGTCCGTCATATATTTTCAGAGTTTGATATCCCTTTTTTAGGCCCAACAGCATCAGTAGGCGGGTTTTTTCTAGGTCCCATGTATTACTACTTGATGGCGCCCTTTCTTTGGATTTGGAGATTTGATCCCACTGGTCCTGCCGTAATGGTGGCACTTTTTGGAGTAGCTACTGTATATTTATTATATAAATTCGTATCAGAATCTGTTTCTGATTTAGCTGGTCTAATCGCTTCGAGTATGTATGCTGTATCACCTTTGGTTATAGCTTATTCTCGTTCATCGTGGAATCCCAATCTGGTGCCTTTTGCTTCATTATCATTGGTATATTTATTATGGAGGTTGTCATTAACTGGATCAAAAAAAGTAAGTTTTTGTATAGGCGTCATGCTTGGATTTGGCATACAATTTCATTATTTATTTATATTTCTCTTTATACTGGTAGGGGTTTGGACTATTGTTGCTTTGCGAAATGTGCCTAAAGTCGTATTTTCATGGATGCTTATTGCAAGTGGATTTGTGACTGGATTTTTACCATTTTTATTGTTTGAGCTTAAGCATAATTTTCCCAATATTCGTTCAATTATCAATTTCGTTTCAACAGGGAAGGATACTGGGTTTTCTATCATATCGTATTTTCAAACAATATATGATGTAATTTTTAGAACATACGGAAGGCTTGTATTGAGGATGCCGCAAAAAGAGGTTTGGTTGGGTCTCCATGACGAGAGACTTCTCGTATGGGAGATTCCTATATGGTTTGCCATAGTTGCATCAATTGGAGTTATTATGTGGCAGTTATATAAGCATAAAAATAAGCAGCGTACACTGAAAAAAGATCAGGCTAACGCCATCTCTGTATCATTACTTTGGTTTTGTTTTAGCATTGCACTTTTTGGACTCTACAAAAGAGAAATATATGATTATTATCTGGGAATTATTTTTCCATTCCCTTTTATAGCTGTGTCAATATTTTTATGGCGCATACATCAGTTAAAGTACGGCTATATACTTACATTTGCTTGTTGGGCAGTATTAATTGGATGGAATTTGATGGGACAACCGTTTCAGTATCCCCCCAATAATCAATTAGGGCAAATGCGAAATATTGCTCTAAGTGCATTAAAGCTTACAGACGGAAAACCATTTAATTTTGCCCTCGCTACAACTTCAAATTCTGATCATGCTTATAGATACTTTTTTGAGGTTGCAGGTCAGAAGCCTGTGACAATATTAAATAAAGAGCTCGATCCTGAGAGAAAAACAGTTACTGATCAATTGATAGTAATTTGTGAAAATGAGTGTCACCCTCTTGGTGATTCACTTTGGGAAATAGCAGGTTTTGGTCAAGCTGAAATTGATAAAGAAATTTCAGTTCCTTTTGTGAAAATTTATCGTCTGGTAAGGTACAATAAGGAAACATGAATAAACCATATATATCCATTGTAATTCCAGCATACAATGAGGAGACCAATATTCGACTTGGAGCTCTTGATAAGGTTGCGCGTTATCTGGCAACGTTTGATAAACCCTGGGAAGTGCTCATAGTAAACGATGGATCAAATGACGGTACTGCCAAGCTCGCTGGTGATTTTGCAAAAACCAACAAAGGATTTTATCTACTCAACATGCCTCATCGTGGGAAAGCAGCCACAGTCGTGTCTGGCATGAAAGAAGCGAAAGGTTTATATATATTATTTTCTGATCTAGATCAAGCTACTCCACTTAAAGAACTTGAGAAACTATTGCCATATGTAAATCAAGGGTATGAGGTTATCATTGGTTCGCGGAGTTCTCATCGTGAGGGAGCACCATTGCTCAGGCTTATAATGGCAAGAGGATTTATGGCACTGAGAAGTGCTATTTTGGGCTTGCACGGAATACGTGACAGTCAATGTGGGTTTAAAATATTTAGTAAAACAGCAGCTATGAATATTGTTTCAAGACTGAGACTCTATTCCGAACAATCAACTGTTAGCGGATCTATGGTGACAGCAGGTTTTGATATTGAGCTTCTCTATATAGCCAAGGAATTGGGATATAAAATACGTGAAGTTCCAGTCGAATGGCATTATGTGGAAACCAGAAGAGTAAGTCCACTGAAAGATTCATGGCAGGGGCTTATTGATATTATTCGTATCCGTACAAATGCTATTAGGAAAAAATATCAAATAGCTCAGAATTAAGGCTAAGGTTCTTCAGAAATAGAATCGTATGAGGCGAATAATTCAAATAGTCCTAGTATTTTTTGCTCTCTGTTTGACTACGTACAGTTACACGCAGGTTGATTTAAGTCTGACGCTTACAGGGGTTGGTCCACTTGTCTATATGCAACAGTATTTGCAAAAAATAGGGTATTTTCAGCGTTTTAATTCAGCTATCTATTTTAGTACCTTAATAGGTCTGCTTTTGGTGATTCATATTTACGTTCAACATTATTGGAAGAAATTACAGTTTTCAATCAAAGATGTCTGGATATTAATATTTGGGATAAGTACAATTTTATTATTTTCCTATCCAGCTTTTTCATATGATATTTACAACTACATGTTTACGGCAAAAACTGTTCTTGTTTATCATGATAATCCCTATGTTGTATTGCCATTGCAGTACGCACCCATAGATACTTGGTTGTCATTTATGCATTGGACACATTTGCCGAGTGCCTATGCTCCACTATGGATTGCAATTTCACTCATTTCTTATATTGCAGGTTTGGGAAATCTCTTGGGAATTCTGTTTGCGACTAAAGCTCTGGCAGTACTATCGTATTTAGGTATCGTATACTTTTACAAAAAAATCCTAGATGTTTCAAACACTATTAATACTACGCAAAAAGTATTGTTGCTTGCCATAAACCCGGTGATGATAATTGAACTATTAGTGAGTGGACATAATGATGGACTCATGATTGCAATTGCACTGGCGGCAATTTACCTTATGATGACACAAAAAAAATTATTTGGATGGATGTTATTGGCATTATCTATAGCCATAAAAACAATGACGTTGTTTGCTATACCGGGGTATTTATATTTGGCATTAATTGACAAGGATCATGGTGCTCGTGAAAAGTGGATTCTATTAATTAGTATGTGCTTCGGTTTAGTATTGGTGTTGTCGAAACGGGATATGCTTGGTTGGTATTGGGTATGGATTATTCCGTTTGTTGGAATTGTGGCAAATGAATATCTTAAAATTATTTCAGACGGAATATCATTTGGGCTGATATTCCAATATGTACCTTTCTTATATTATGGTGTATGGGATCCTCCAGTATCAGTTTTAAAAAGCTATATAATGATTTTATGTATTGGAATCTCAGTTCTTTACTGTATTTATATACTTTATAGAGATAAATTTATCTCAGCCGTATGTAAAAACACCACATAAATGCTGAAAACAGCTTCAATTTGCGGTATAATATACTGATGAAGTATATCCCCTCTAAGTGGATCATATTTGGTTTTGTAGGTATATTCATTAGTTTTATCCTTACCAGGCTCATTAATCTTTCACTTTTGCCTATTTTTACCGATGAGGCTATCTATATACGCTGGTCTCAAATAGGCTCGCAAGACGCCAGTTGGCGCTTCATTTCTCTTACCGATGGAAAACAGCCTATGTTTACCTGGGCTGTTATGGCCAGTATGCGATTTATTAATGACCCCCTCATGGCAGGTAGACTTGTCTCTGGTGTGAGTGGATTTTTTACGCTATTGGGTATCATAGGTGTGGCATGCCTGCTTTTTAGGTCTTGGAAAACAGGCCTCGTGGCAGCTACTATATATGTCATCTTGCCATTTACCCTCTTTTACGATCGTTTGGCTCTTTATGACTCTATGGTATCGATGTTTTCTATTTGGAGTATCTTTGGGGCTATTGTGCTCGTACGCACGTTGCGACTTGATGTTGCGTTACTTTTGGGCATGATAGTAGGCGGTGGGACGCTTAATAAAACCTCAGGGTTTTTAAGTGTATATCTGCTGCCTACTACTGCACTCTTTTTGTCTTTTCCGAAAAGCAAAAAGGCAGCAGAAGTGGGCAAGTGGATCGGTCTTATGGGTGTAGTTTTTATACTTTCACAGATTATTTACGGCATACTCAGGTTATCCCCGTATTTTCATTTGGTAGCGGAAAAAAATACGATATTTGTGTACCCACTAGCTGAATGGATCCATCATCCGCTTCGATTTGTTGAAGGAAATTTGCGCGGAATGCTTGATTGGCTTCAAGGATATATGAGTGTCCCGCTTTTTGTATTAGCGATTGTTTCATTATTATTATCTAGTAAATTTCGTACAGAAAAACTATTTCTATACACATGGTGGATTATACCGTTTGTGGGTTTAGCGACATTTGGGAGAGTTTTATATCCAAGATTTATACTCTTTATGACGATCCCACTCGTTATTATTGTTGCGCAATCTATGATAGATTTGATTGTTAAAATCAAAAATTTGAATTTAAAGATCGTATTTATATTGTTATGCTTGATTCCATCCATCAATACCAGTAGACTGCTCATCACAAATCCACTCATTGCTCCTATACCTTTTTCTGACAGAGGACAACTTATGGACGATTGGCCATCAGGCTATGGCGTGCCGGAGACGTTGGCGTTTTTTAAGCAAGAAGCAGCCAATGATGATATTGCAATTTATACTGAGGGCACATTTGGTTTATTTCCTTATGCATATGAGATATATCTTATAAATAATCCAAAAGTACTTAAAATTGAAGGAATCTGGCCACTTCCGGATGTGATGCCTAGCCAGATGATTGAAAGTGCACAAAAAAATAAAACATATTTTGTACTCAATCAACAGCAAGTACCACCAGAAAAATGGAAATTGCAATTAATAAACCAATATCAAAAAGGTACACGTACAGATAAAAAGCTCCGCCTGTATCAGGTTCTTCCAAAGTAATATGAAGACATTGTATAGTCACAGGGTTTGGATTTTGTTGCTTCTGTTTGTGGGGTTTACAGCATGGCCACTTTTGCGTCAAGGATTTTTTATAACAGATGATGGCGACTGGATGATAATACGATTGACTGCCTTTTACCAAAGTTTACGAGAAGGGCAATTTCCCGTACGATTTTTAGGTAGATTATATTTTAGCTATGGGTATCCTGTGTCAAATTTTTTATATCCTGGATTTTTGTATGCAGGGTCAATACTAAAACTCCTTGGGTTTTCATTTGTGCAAAGTATAAAAGTACTACTCATTATTGCCATATCCCTGTTGGGAGTCACATGGTATAAATTCTTACGTCTAACATTTCGACAGTCTTCAGCATGTTTAGGAGTAATTACTATGATTATGGGTCCGTACTTTTTGTTTACTTTGTATCATAGAGGCTCTATAGGTGAGGTGCTAGCGATGGCTTCAGTGTCAGCAGCACTGTATGCACTAGAAGCTAACAAAAAAACTCTTCTGTCATTTGCAATAGCTATGGTTATTATGAGTCATAATACGATGGCATTATTTTTTATCCCCATCATTTGTGGGTACGGGATTATGCGCAGCAAGTTGTATGTTATTGAATTCTTTACTGGTATAGGTATGGCCACATTTTTCTGGCTACCAGCGCTCCTGGAACAACGATATGTCGTGTTTAGTCAAACAAGCATATCAAATGTCACGCCGTACTTTGTATCGCTGCAAACCATAATGCTTCTTGCGCCATATGTATTTGTCGTGCTTCCGTTCGCCAGTAATCTGCCTAAGTCAAAGATATTCTACTTTTTTATGACGCTCTTTGTGATCTGTGCCTTGTTAATGTTAAATGTTTCTAATCCAGTATGGCATGGAATTCTAGTGAGAATAATTCAATTTCCGTTTCGTTTTGGGGCTGTGCTACTCATAATTGGTTCGTGGATTCTAGTCTATATTCATGACAAAATACCATCCCAAATAATTAGAAATTTTATTTTTTTATTAGTTGGTATGGGGCTTTTATCAAACTACATCAATCAAATATCTGCTATTCAAATAGTTGATCGACCAGAGGGATATTATGCCACCAACGAAGCTACAACTACAGTAGCAGACGAATATATGCCTATTTGGGTAAAAGAAAAATTTGATAGTAGGCCAGTTAAACGTGTCGAAATATTACGAGGCTTAGGAGATATTAGCACAGCTGAAAATAGTCCTGTTGCTACACAAAAACTGAGATTCACTATAAATCTTGCTACAGAAAGTATCATACAAATAAATACCGTATATTACCCAGGGTGGGGAGTAATAATAAATGGAATACCTGTGAAAATCCTGCATGACAATAAGCATGGCTTAATTCAATTTATTGCACCACCAGGCAACCATACAGTCCTTGCTGAATTTCGTGAGACTCTTCCCAGGATGATATCAAATATTATTTCGATGGTATCTGGGATAGGCATAATAATTTTTGGCATCTTTAAACATGATAAAAAAGTTGATTAATATAATGTCGGTTCATCAGGATTTCCTTGTATTGTTACTCGTGGGAATTCTGGGAGCATGGAGTGTCAGGGCTATGCTAGGAGCAGGGTTTTATCCCATGCATGACGATACCCAAGTTGCTCGTGTCGTTGTTATGGGCAGAGCACTGCGCGAGGGTCAATTTCCAGTTCGTATGGTCAGCGACCTAGGGTATGGATACGGGTATCCGATATTCAACTTTTATGCTCCACTGCCTTATTATATCGGCGGCATGATATATCTCTGGGGTGCATCTGGACTACTTGCAACAAAGATGCTAGTTGTGTTGGGACAAATGTTATCGGGTATTACCATGTATGTGCTGATGCGCAAATATTACCATTGGGCTGGTGCATTCGCATCAAGTGCTTTATATATCTTTGCTCCCTATCATGCTGTGGACTGGTTTGTAAGGGGTGCATATGGTGAGGCATGGCTACTTGTGTTCCTACCTATGGTGTTATATGGAATCATCGAATATTGGAATAATGAAGAAGTGCTTATGCCAGCAATAATAGGAGCATTAGGGCTTGTAGGATCATTACTTTCACACACTACGCTTGGGATTACAGTATACGGACTTTCAGTTATTGGAGTGACCCTAATGACAGTGTTAAAAATGTATTTTCATATGATTTCTAAAAGATCAATATATTATATAGTTTGTCTGTTGGTTTTCTCCATTGGTTTAAGTGCGTTTTTCTGGATTCCCATGATAAGTGAAATGAGTTTTACTGCAGTATCTGGTCAATTGGGTGGGGGCGCTGATATTTACAGTAATTTCGTCTGTATATACCAGCTTTGGGATTCACCATGGGGTTTTGGAGGCTCTGGAAATACATGTGATAATGACGGAATGAGCTTTAGGTTGGGAAAGACGCATATAATCGCTGCGCTTTTTGGTGGGGCATATCTTTTTTGGAAAAAAAAGGAAAAAAGCAATCAAATATTGATCGTGCTTATGACCACACTATTTGCCATTGCAATATTTATGATGCTTCCGATATCTACAAACCTGTGGAGCGTTCTAATGCAGTTGGCATACATCCAATATCCATGGCGATTTCTGACGCTTGCTGCCGTAGCACTTTCGGTACTCGGTGGAGCAAGTGTGCTCTGGGCTAAAAAATATTCCCCGATTATTTTGGGTATATGTATCATATTTTTATTATATACATCAGGTAAAATTTTCGTACCTCAGTACCTTTACTTAAAAGAAGATGCAGAATTTGAACTATCAGAGGAGTTAAAATATAGAGCAAGTAAAGTTTCCGATGAGTATCTGTCTTTTGATGTACCAAGGCCACAAAATACCCAAGATGTCGTTGGTGATGCAATTGGGTCAACAGACAGTATGCAGGTCAAAAAAATAGTATCATCGGCTGTCTATGAAAAATATAGCGTAAAGCCTGTGTCTAGGCAGCGCATAGTCATTAAAAAGTTTGCGTTTCCAGGTTGGGTAGTACTTTTGGACGGGGTTGAAACAAAATACTCGATAGATAAAGGTTTGATTGTGGTCGATGTGCCGCAAAGTGCATCTAAAGTTGAACTCATATTTAAAAATACCCCAGTGCGGACGCTCGGAAATCTGATATCATGTATAAGTCTTTTATATATATTTTATTTCATATTTGGTTATGGCAAAAAAAACATCAATTAATATCATTATTCCCGTATATAACGAACAAGAAGATCTTCCAAAGAGTATGCAAACACTTCATGCATTTATGAGCACACATATGAGAGCGTATGATTGGAATATTACAATTGCAGACAATGCATCTGTGGATAATACGTTAAAAGTATCACAAAACTTAAGTAAAAAATTGTCTCATACAAAAGTTATACATTTAAACCAAAAAGGACGTGGACGTGCTGTCAAATACGCATGGGAAAATTGTTCACATGATTATGTCATGTACATGGATGTAGATTTATCTACAGATTTAAAGCATATTCCTCAAGCGATCGCCTCACTCGAGAGGGGATATGATATCGCAATTGGCACAAGAAACGCTCGAGCATCGCGGGTATATGGAAGAAATCTATTACGCACTTTCACCTCTCGTACATATATATTCCTAATTAAATTATTTTTTTGGGTGGGATTTAGTGACGCACAGTGTGGATTTAAAGCAGCCAACAGGAGAGTTGTATGTGAAATTATTCCAAATATAAAGGATAATGAATGGTTTTTTGATACGGAGCTACTAATCGTTTCAGAAAGACTAGGATATCGTATATATGAAGAGCCTGTTACCTGGGTGGATAATCCAGGCTCAACAGTAAAGGTGTGGAAGACGGCGCAAGGCGATTTAGAAGGACTCATGCGACTCTTTTTCACCAGACCCTGGCACAAACTACCCTATGCAAGAGGTTGATATCGCAGTGTATAAAAAAAAGGCGATTGCAGGTATAGTCGCCTTATCGTCACGAACACTTTTCATGCAGGGTGTAGCATTTGGCGGGACATTTTTATTGACTGTCCAGCTTGCCCCTGAGGCATTTGGTATCTATGGTTTAGTTTCTGCTATCGTTGGTTTTCTGGGGTATTTTTCCGATATTGGATTTGCGGCAGCGCTTATACAAAAAAAAGATTCACCCACGGAAGCAGATTTACGAACAGTATTTACATTACAGCAGGTGTTAGTAATTTCACTCTGTTTGATAGCCTTTGCACTGACGCCTGTCTTTGCTTGGATCTATAATATCGAGAATCAAGGTATATTCCTATTTTGGTCTATAATAATTTCATTTTTTCTTTCCTCTTTAAAAACAATTCCCTCAGTTTTACTTGAGCGTGAACTGAATTTTAAAGTACTGATTATTCCACAACTGATTGAAACCGTTCTGTTTTATGCAGTTGCAGTAAGTATGGCATTTATGGGGTTTGGTGTAATAAGTTTTGCATGGGCAGTGCTTGTGAGAGGGGTTTCTGGCCTTGTTGCGATATATGTATTGAAACCTTGGCAAATATCTATTGGAGTAGATAAAAAAATAGCAAAAAAGCTTATGCAATTTGGTTTTCCTTTTCAGATAAATTCTATTCTTGCTCTAATAAAGGATGATCTTTTGACGCTTGTATTAGGCTTCATGCTCACTCCAACAGCTCTTGGATATATAGTTTGGGCAAAGAAGTGGTCTGAATTTCCACTGAGACTAATCATGGATAGTGTCATTCGTATCACCTTTCCTGCGTTCTCACGTGTCCAGCATCATGCTGAAGTGCTAAAAAGCGCCCTAGAAAAAACCAGTATGGGAATTTCACTATTGATAGTCCCTATTACTGTGCTTGCAATGCTAATTTTGGGTCCAATGGTAGAAATTATACCCAAATACCTCAAATGGCAGCCGGCGCTGGGGGTGTTTTATCTGTTTAGTATTTCTTCATTGATAGCCAGTCTCAATACTCCCCTTACTAATGCGCTCATGGCAATAGGCAGAGTGCGAGTCTCGCTGTATTTGATGATTTTTTGGACGATTGCTAGTTGGATAGCCACAATTGGCTTTATTTCGCTCATGGGATTTAGTGGTGTTGCAGCAGCCCAAGTGGTTGTGGGATTAAGCGTATTTTTAGTAGCATATTTAGTGAAAAGAGAGACGAATTTTTCCCTTTTTGGCACCGTATGGCCTTTTTTACTCAGTGGTGTAGTCATGTTGGCATTTGGCCAAGGAGTCATCTTGGCTTTTTCAGTGCAATCGTCTGTCTCAATATTTGTGGCAGGTTTGATTGCAATGAGTATTTATGCGATGCTTATATGGGCGCTCCGTAAAAAACAACTTATTCAATTATTTGTTGATATGAAAAATAAGTAACGTATGGCAAAAATTTCTGTCGTCATCTCAGCATACAACGAAGAAGCTCTTATTTTGGAGTGTTTGCACAGTGTGGATTGGGCTGACGAGATAGTAGTGGTGGATAATTCATCTCAAGATAAAACAGCACAAATTGCAAAAGAGTCTGGTGCCAAAGTATTTACGCGTCCCAATAACCCCATGCTCAATGTCAATAAAAACTTTGGCTTTACAAAGGCAAAAAATGAGTGGATTTTATGTTTAGATGCTGACGAGCGTATTCCCAAAGAACTAGCAGAAGAAATACAAAAATGTATTTCTGCTGACACAAACGTATCCGGGTACTGGATTCCCAGAAAAAACATTATCTTTGGCAAATGGATTCAACACGGTCTTTGGTGGCCTGACAAGCAGTTACGATTGTTTCGAAAAATAGACGGCAAATTTCCAGAGCAGCATGTGCATGAATATATAAAAGTTCTAGGGGAGACGCAGTCGCTTGAAATCCCATATATTCATTATAATTATTCTTATATTTCGCAATTTATACAAAAAATGGATCGTATATATACAGAGAATGAAGTTACACAGATGCTTGCAAAAGGGTATACCTTCGTGTGGCATGACATCATTAGACAGCCTTTTGGCGATTTTGTCAAAACATACTTTGCACAAGAAGCTTACAAAGATGGCCTACATGGTTTGGTATTAAGTATATTACAGGCGTTTTATATGTTTGTGGTGTATATAAAGATATGGGAAAAAAATGGATTTATTGAATACGATGTATCATTGCAATCGTTAGAAAACCATTCTAGATGGTCTATTGGACAATTTACGTTTTGGATTAACACAGCAGAATCGCACGGAGCTTCTCTTGTAGTAGCAATCTATTACAAAGTGAAAAAAAGACTTGCCCTTGCTATCACAAAGCTGATATGAGAGTTGCAATTATCCTCGTGAACTGGAATAGCTGGCGCTTTACTTGTGCATGTATCGATACACTATTAAAATTACATACCAAGCACGAAGTTTCTGTAATCGTTTTAGATAATGCTTCAGTGGATGAGTCAAGAAAGAAGTTAGGTGCATATGGTGATTCAATAGTGCTACTGAGTCAAAATTCTAATCTGGGATTTACAGGTGCCAATAATATAGGTATACAACATGCTATAAAGTACCTAAATTCTGATTATATATGGATTTTAAATAACGATACGACAGTTAAATCTGATGCATTGGATGCATTAATTGATGCTGCAGATCAAAAACCAGGTATTTACGGATCTAAAATATATTTTTCTCCAGGATATGAGTACCATAAGCAGCGTTATTCAAAAAGTGAACAAGGCAAAGTGCTATGGTATACAGGGGGAATTATCGATTGGGACAACGTATATGCAAGCCACCGTGGCGTAGATGAAGTTGACACTGGAAAATATGACCATATAGAACAGACGCAATTTGTCACTGGATGTTCGATGTTTATGTCAACAAAAATCATTGATGAGGTGGGAATGTTTGATGAAGCATATTATTTGTATTTTGAAGATGTTGATTTGTGTTTGCGTGCCCAAAAAAAGGGGTTCAAGAGCTATATTGTTCCAGAGTCTGTCGTATGGCACAAAAATGCATCATCTTCAGGCGGATCAGGAAGCAGTCTACACCAGTATTATCAAATGCGAAATAGATATTTGATTGGGTTACGATACGCAAACCTACGCACAAAGTTTGCGCTTCTGCGAAATGCCCTGCAATTATCACTTAGAGGAAAAAATATTGAAAAGAAAGCTAGTAGAGATGCGCTTTTGGGCAGATATGGCAAAGCATTAACATGAATAAACAAATGCATATTTCAGCTATTATCATCGCGCGAAATGAGGAACTCAGGATTGGGGAATGCTTAAAAAGTCTCAGTTGGTGTGATGAGGTGCTCGTACTTGATAATGTATCTACGGATGAAACTGCCAGTATTGCAAAAAAGCTAGGTGCTACAGTTGCTGCGGTGGGCGAGAATAATTTTGCAAAAGTACGAGAAATAGGATTAAGCAAGGCGCGTGGAGTCTGGGTGCTGTATGTGGATGCTGATGAGCGCGTTAGTCCGGAGTTACAAAAAAGTATAGGAGAAGCCATAATATCAGAAAAGCCTGAGTGTGCATACAAAGTTGAACGAAAAAATTATTATTTTGGAAAGCCTTGGCCAAAGACAGAAATGATGGAGCGACTGTTTCTCAGGTCAACACTTAAGGGCTGGAAGGGTGAAGTGCATGAAAGTCCAATATATGAGGGAAAGGTGGGAAGCTTGCAAGGGTATCTTTATCATTACACGCATAGAAATATCACCGAAATGATC
>CAZPNL010000004.1:4004-38553 GCA_964588145.1 uncultured Gammaproteobacteria bacterium | reverse complement strand
AGTAGACCATTCCGGGTATGCCCGTTATAGCTTTTTAGAGGAGCATCGAAAAGAAGTGTTAAGAATCGATATAATACATTATATCAATATCGACGCTTGAAACTCGATGCTCGAACAAAAGGTGGTACCACGAGTGTCCGCTCGTCCTTTTAGATAAGGAGAGCGGTTTTTTTATGGAGGAAAAACTATGAAAAAAAATGAGCTTACCATAGAGTCTACGAGTGAGAAGGTAAATTTTCCAGAGCTTGAACACAAGGTATTGGACTATTGGGACAGTATTCACGCATTCGAGCGATCCGTTTCTGAGCGTCCCGGGGACAAACGATATGTTTTTTATGATGGCCCGCCATTTGCCACGGGTCTCCCACATTACGGCCACATCCTTTCATCAACGTCAAAAGACGTAATCCCCAGGTACTGGACTATGAAGGGCTACAAAGTCGAGCGCGTATGGGGCTGGGATTGTCACGGTATACCCATCGAAAATATGATTGAAAAAGAGCTCGGATTGAAGGGTGGAAAAAAGGGAATAGAGGAAATGGGAATAGATAAATTTAATGCAGCCTGCAAAGCCGCAATTTTGAGATTTGACAAAGAGTGGGAAAAAGTCATACGTCGTATCGGCCGCTGGGTTGATTTTAAAAATTCGTATAAAACCATGGACACAACATATATGGAGTCCGTCTGGTGGGCGTTTAAGTCTCTCTACGACAAAGGGCTCGTCTATGAGGGGCGCAAGGTTATACTCTATTGTCCTCGTTGTGCTACGCCGCTTTCAAATTTTGAAATCGCAATGGACAACAGTTACAAAGATGTAGAGGATTTTTCAGTCTACGTAAAATTTGCCAGAACAGACGTGCCTCGCGAATATTTCTTGGCATGGACGACAACCCCTTGGACACTGATTGGCAACGTTGCACTTGCTGTGGATCCAAAAGCGACGTATGTAAAACTTGATGATGGGGAAACCAAATATTGGTTGGCTCAAACACTTGTTGAAAAGGTATTCCAAGATAAAAAAGTGACTTTAGTTGAAACCAAAAAAGGATCAGAGCTTGTAGGGTTATCGTATGTACCTTTATACCAATACATGCCGCTTGAGGGTAAAAAAGCCCATTACGTGGCAGAAGCGGATTTTGTGTCACTCGATGATGGTACTGGCATAGTGCACACTGCAGCAATCTTTGGAGAAGACGATTACCGCCTAGCTGTAGCACTAGATTTACCCAGAGTTCCTACGCTCGATGATCAAGGAAAGTTTCTGGATTTTGTGACACCACTTGTGGGGGTGTTTTACAAAAAAGCAGAACAGTGGATCGTGGATGATCTGACAGGTCGCAGTCTTATGTTCCGCGCAGAAAAAACACGACACTCATATCCTTTTTGCTACCGCTGTGAGACGCCACTTTATTATAATGCTGTACCTGCTTGGTTTATAGATATCCAGTCTATGAAAAAAGATATGGCACGAGCAAATGAGCCCATCAATTGGTATCCAGAGCATCTGAAATACGGTAGATTTGGAAAAGGACTAGAAACAGCTCCAGACTGGAATATCAGCCGCTCACGGTATTGGGGCACGCCTATGCCCGTGTGGCGCGGGGTTAACATAAAAACAAAAAATGTACAAATGCGTATGATTGGCTCACTTGCAGAGCTCAAAAAATGGGCTGTAGAGCCAAAACAAGTCGATAATCTCACTGATATTCACCGTGAATTTTTAGATGATCTTGAGGTTTGGGTTGATGACGCGAAGACAATCAAGGGCACTCGTATCCCTGAAGTGTTTGATTGTTGGGTCGAGAGTGGGAGTATGCCCTATGCTGCAATCCATTATCCATTTGAGCAAAAAGAGGTATTTGAACAGACACATCCAGCACAGTTTATCACAGAGTATATTGCTCAAACACGAGCATGGTTTTATACACTCCATGTCATGTCAGTAGGACTTTTTGGCAGAAATACGTTTGAAAATGCCCTGACAACCGGGACCATTTTGGCTGAAGACGGCACAAAGATGAGTAAGTCCAAGAAAAATTATCCAGATCCATCCATACTATTTGAAAAGTACGGAGTGGACGCACTAAGGTTTTATCTCATGGGTTCAGTAGTCATGAAAGGCGAAAACCTTAACTTTTCAGAAAAAGGTGTTTCAGAGGTGTATCAACGAGTGGTTACCCTTCTATGGAACACGTTTAGCTTTTACAGGCTGTATGACGATGCCCTAAAGCCAGAATTACCTAAAAAATTAACCCATGAGTTGGATATATGGATTGTTTCCAAAACTAGTCACCTCATCTCAGATGTGACACGTAGCCTTGATGCTTATGATACCGTTGCAACCTGTAGGCTCATTGGTGAATTTATTGATGAATTATCGACGTGGTATTTGCGACGCAGTAGAGAGCGATTTAAAGCAGACCCAAAGAGTATGTCAGTTTTTGGGTGGGTTTTGCGTCAACTTGTGCTCGTAATGGCACCAGTCACGCCATTTATTGCTGAAGTTCTTTATCAGAACATGCCTCATGATAAAGACTCAGTCCATCTCGAGGCATGGCCAGAGGCAAATACTGCATTACAAAATGCATCAGTAGAGCAGGCAGTGGCCCTTTCACGGGTTGTAGTAGAGGGGCTGCATGCTCTGCGCAAAGAATCAGCGCTCCCCATCAAACAACCGTTAGGTATTTGGAGTTTTACAGCAGCCAAACAGAGCCAGCTTTTGAAGATGCACAAGGATATTTTTGAAAGTGTCAGAGAAGAATGTAATCTTAAATCATTTTCAGAATCCTTGACACCATCTCAAGATGGAGTCAAAACCCAAACGATCCAACACAAAGATTTTGGAGAGGTTGTCGTCTATCTGGATACCACACTTACTCCAGAACTAGTTTCAGAGCGCAAAGCACGTGAACTAGTGCGGGCAATTCAAGGACTTCGCAAGGAAGCAAAAGTTGCAGTCAGTCACAGAATAAAGGTGCAAATTCCAACTGAGTATAAGGAGTTATCAAAAGACTTGCTTGCGAAAGTAAAAGCCGATACAGTAGCATCTGATTTAGTATGGGGCGAATCTTTGACTCTATTGATTGGATCGTAGCTTTACTCGTGCTTGCCATAAGTACAGTAGGGCTCTTTGTCTTGCTTTCAATAGATACATCATTTTTTGTGCAACAATCGATTTTTCTATTGATTGCAGTTGTTGCTGCCCTGACTGTGGCAAAAGTTCATAAAGCTGTACTGCTCTGGTCAGCCCCAGGATTATATACTGTATCAAATATCTTTTTGTCACTTGTATACCTCTTTCCAAAAGTGCGTGGTTCTCACAGGTGGATTTTTATTGCAAACCAACAATTTCAACCTTCAGAATTTATAAAACCCATCGTTTTACTCGCATTTGCCTATGTCATAACAAGATTTCCACCGAGAAAACTTAGGTACATCCTTTTGCATCTGGGCGTATTGATAGTACCATTTCTTCTCGTATTTCGTCAGCCAGACCTAGGAACAAGTATTGTCATTTTTGTCATGTGGTTATCTGCGATGATTGCAGGAGGCTTTCCCATACGATATTTTGTCTTAGCCCTGATAGCTGCATCTCTCCTTTTTCCATTTATTTGGTCTGTACTAGCACCATATCAACAAAGTCGTATTTTGACATTTATGGATCCTGCTCTTGATCCAAAAGGCGCTGGATATAATGCCCTTCAAGCAGCTATTGCGGTAGGTAGTGGTCAGTTTTTTGGGCGTGGACTTGGTCTTGGGACACAAAGTCACTTACGTTTTTTACCTGAGTATCATACTGATTTTATATTTGCATCACTGGTTGAGGAACTTGGGTTTGTAGGTGGTGCTGTACTGCTACTTTTCTACCTGTTCCTTTGTGTACGTCTCCTCATGCCATATATATCTACCACAAAATATGATGCAACTACTGTTATTTTTGCACTTGGCCTCATCGGACAAATCCTCTGTCAGGTGTTTGTGAACGCAGGTATGAATATGGGTATTATTCCTATCACAGGAATTACGATGCCATTTGTCTCCTATGGTGGCAGCTCACTTCTTTCGTTTGGTATTACATTTGGAATTTTATGGTCTTTGAGGCGGCAAGACCCAGGGCAATAGTCCCAGAGATTGCACATTTGGCCTACTCCTGGTACAATACTCAAATATGTTTGCAGTCGTCAAAATAGCCGGAAAGCAGTACAAAGTCACTGAGGGAGCTGAAATAATCGTCGATAGTATCGAGGGCGAAGCTGGTTCTCGTGTGACATTTACAGATGTGCTTCTCACAGAAAAAAATGGCATCAGTAAGGTGGGAACACCTCTTGTAGCAGGGACAAGTATCGTAGCAACTATTGTTGCACAAATGCAAGGTGAAAAAATTGATGTCAGGAGATACAAGTCAAAGGTCCGTGAGAGGCGTCATATAGGTTTTCGTGCCCAACAAACCAAACTACATATTGAAACTATCAAAGGAGCATGAGTTCGTACCTCTTCATTTTAGGCAGATCCGGCCCTTTGGCAGTATCTGAATTATCCCTTCTCCCTTTTGCAACATCACGCATTTCTGAGGGTGTGTATTTGGCTGCTGATGTACTAGAATCATTTGATCCAGCCGCTACTATGAATATGCTAGCAGGCACCGTAAAAATAGCCCAGATTTTGACTGCAGTTTCAGTCGTTAACGCATCAGATATTGTTCAGCTCTTGGAGTCAAAGGATAAATCTTCATTTAGCCTGCTGTCGCTTACTTCCAAAATCACAAATGCCCAAGTTTTACAGCTCGCAACAGAGGTAAAGCACGATTTAGTCACAACCGGTAAACATATTCGGTATATGGTACCACCAGATGGATTAGGCACATCAGCTGCAGTGCTGAAAAAAGAACACATGACAGAGATAGTCGTTGCAGATTATGAAAATGCCTTTTTGCTGGCAGAGGTTGTAGGTGTCCAAGAATACGCAGCCTGGTCTCAGCGAGATTACGGGAGGCCAGAGGCAGATGGACGACGAGGAATGTTGCCACCAAAGATTGCCCGCATGGCACTCAATATTGCTTCATATTATAACAAAAGCACACTAGATGCTGTTTGTGATCCATTTTGTGGTTCAGGAACTGTTATTGCTGAGGCAGTATTTATGGGAAAATCCGCAGTAGGTACTGATATTTCTCCTGAGGCAATCTCTGATACAACGCAAAATATGCTCTGGCTTCAAAAACAGTACCCGCAACAAGCTATGTCTCATTTTGAGCTGTTTGTTGCTGATGCCACACATCTGCATGAAAAAATTGCCTCAGAAAGCATAGGTATGATTGTGACAGAACCTTTCATGGGTGACCCCAAAATTGCACGTCGGATACATAGAGGTGATACGAAGAGTACTATGGAGCCAATTATCTCAGGAGCGCTTCGGGGTCTGGAAAAACTGTATATTGGCTGCATGAGAGAATGGTTTCCTCTGTTAGCAACAGGCGGCGTAGTCATGATTGCAATTCCAGAGTATTGTGCATTTGGCCGAACATATAGTGTGAAAAACCTCGTTGACAACTGTGAAAAGGCAGGGTATACTACACAACTAGGTCCGCTTCAATATAGCAGAGAAGATCAAATAGTGAAGCGCAATTTTTATTTATTTCAAAAAATTTAACTTAATCGAATATGGCACACGTAAAAGCAGGTGGTACAGCCAAAGGCAATAAAGATTCAGTATCCAAAAGACTTGGTGTCAAAATTTACGGTGGTCAAAGAGCTATACCAGGAAACATACTGGTTCGTCAAAAGGGCTCCAAGTATCATGCTGGAAACGGCACCATGATGGGAAAAGATTTTACTATTTTTGCAGTAGAGGCTGGAACCGTATCGTTTCATACCAAACAAGGAAAAACACTTGTCTCAATACTTGCCTAAGAGAAGTGTTACAACATGTCTGACGAACACAATAGTGTCTTGCATCTTGAGATAAATCTCATTCAGCCAAATCCCCTCCAACCGCGTGGTATTATTACCCCTGATTCACTCAATGATTTAGTATCTTCTATTAAAGAGCACGGCATCATCGAGCCGCTAGTGGTTGCCAAGACCCCAGCAGGATACCAGATTATTGCAGGCGAACGTCGCTGGAGGGCTGCAAAAGTTGCGGGTCTTACAACTGTTCCCGTCATTGTCAAAGAGACGACCGCTCGAGGCATGCTTGAGATGGCCATCGTCGAAAACGTCCAGCGTGAGGATCTCAATCCTATCGAGCGAGCACAGGCCTTTCAACGCCTCATAGAAGAATTTGGACTTCAGGTAGGCGAAATAGCCAAACGCGTTGGAAAAAGTGAATCCTATGTGTCAAATACCATGCGACTTTTGGCGCTTCCTGATGCTATCAAAGATGGTCTTATCTCAGGTGCAGTATCAGAAGGCCATGCGCGGGCTATAGCTGGACTTGGTGATGTGAAGCTCATGGTAGAAGCCTACAAGACTATACTTTCTGAAAATGCTTCTGTACGCAGAGCTGAAGATTTAGCTCGTAGACTGAAAGCACAAAATGACAAGAAACCAGCACATAGAGTTGAGCGCATACATAGTGATGAACTAGATACAATGGCCAAAGACCTTGCCCAAACCGTAAACGGATTGGTCAAAATAACGCAGTCAAAAGTTGAAGCACGTGTAGTATTTGTTATGAGGGGAAATCTGGAAACCACAAGTAAAGTACTCAAAGAAATTCACGCCAAACTTGGTCTACAACCTCAAGAGCAAAATTAGACACCCATACTTTGAAGTTCTTATTGTGTAAAGGGATTTCGTATCAGCGTAAATTCAGTAAACGGCCAGTAGCGAAGTATAGCTTTACCAATAAACTCACTTTTGTGCACTGGACCAAATTCTCTACCGTCTGAGCTACCAGGTCTATTATCGCCAAGGACGAGATATTTATCCTCTGGTACAATAATCTCTTCATTTTCATGTAAAAATGATCCAGGTGCGGTCTTTAGTCCTGGTGGAAGATAGGATTCAGGTAGTGGCTGACCATCTATATAGATGACATTATTATTCAAAATAACACGTTCGCCAGGTAGGCCTATGACACGTTTAATATAATCTTTCTGAGGGTTATTTGGAGCTTTAAATATGACCACATCGCCGCGCTGTGGATTGTGGAGTTTATATTCAATCTTATTGGTAAGTATATATTGACCGTTTTGAAAAGTCGGTACCATGGAGCTTCCACTAATCTCCTGTGGGGACATTATAAATAGATAGATGACGACCATAACGGCCAAAATCACCACAATAGACTGGAGAAAATCAAAAATGGCTGCGATAATTTTTTTAATTATTTCCATGTATTTCCAAGATTAATCCATACCACGGCCATTTCCGTGACCGTACTGTCAGTGTACGTGATATAATACATATGGTCAAGAAACTCAATAACCGGTTGTGCAAGCCGATTAATTTTGGGCGGTTAGCTCAGTGGTAGAGCGCTTCGTTGACATCGAAGAGGTCATAGGTTCAAGTCCTATACCGCCCACACATTTTGCTAGTAAACAGTCGTATAAATATCTCCATTTATTGTGAAACGTATACTCTCTCCTGTTAGTGTAATGCTTGCCAAAAATACCATGGTTCAACTGGTTGGAAGAACAGCCACAATACTAATTGGTATTTTTCCTATCGCGGTTCTGACAAGATATCTCGGTCCCAGTCAATATGGTTTATATTCTGTTTCACTTGCTCTTGCGGGGATACTTTCGACCATAGCAGATTTTGGCATCAATTTATCCTTTATTAAAGACACGGCAACAGAAGCAGACAAATCAGAACAAATTACAGCATATATTGTATTAAAATCGATAAGTATCGGGCTAACAACCATTTTGGGTTTTATATATATAATACTTGCTCCAAGCTCAGATATTGAAAAGGGCATCCTTGCTTTTGGATTACTTGTGATGATAACGGGAAGTTTTTCGAGTTTTTTCCTCTCTCAGCTGCAAGCCAAATTACAACTGACTACAGTAACAATCTGCGACATAGCTGGAAAAATTGTGAGTGCTATTTTGACTGTGTTTTTTGCATATACATATGCATCAGTAGAAGTATTTGTTTTAGCTATAGCATTCGGAAACAGTGTGACACTTTTAGGTGCTTTGATATCTGGAAACATGCAAAAAAGTATCAAAAGACCAATAAATTTTCAACTCTCGTGGGCTTTAGGCAAGCAAGCTGCTATAGTTGGAGTCACGTCGGTGTTGGCAGTGATGTACTTTAAAATAGATACATTTTTGCTCTCGCATCTTGATACAGCAAAAGCAGTTGGCCTATACGCAGTCGCCTATAAATTATTTGAAAACATACTCGTTGTATGGGGATTTTTTATGGCCAGTGCATATCCATTGCTCGCAAAAACTGTGGCTTCAAATGACATCAATAAGCTCAGAAGCCTTTTAAAACACGTGTTGTATATTCTGATTACCAGTTCACTATTGATAATTGTTTTTGGATATATTTTTGCGCCTACAGTTATCTTGGTATTGGGAGGCGCTGCATTTGCCCAAGCACAGAGCCCATTTCAGATCCTTCTTTGGAGTGTTCCGTTACTTTTTTTAAATAATACGTTTTTTCACCTGTCACTTGCGTTAGACTTTGGTAAAAAAGTAAGCCTTATTATGGTTTTAGCCATATGCATAAATGTAATAGGAAATATTTTTGCTATTACGTATTTTTCTTATATAGGGGCAGCAATCATGACCATTCTAACTGAGCTGTGTATCAGTATAGGCTATTTGTGGTTATTGCGTAAGAAAATTTTATTTTTAATACACTTCAACTCATGAAATCAACAAAAGTAACAGATGAACAAAAATATCACAATCAGGTGGCTGATTGGTATGTCAAGCGCAATGAATCGGACTTTATATGGCAAGTGCCTGAGGAATTGTCACTCCTAACGCCTAAATATGTACCAACGGCAGGCACAATTGTGGATATGGGGTGTGGCCCTTGTTTTTCCATGCAAAGGTACTTTGAAAAATATGGGCACAACCAAATTACTTATATAGGAATTGATATTGCCAAAAATATGCTCACATATGCTAAGCAAAATATCCCTTGGGGAAAATATCTCGTTCATGACATAGAACGCACGCAGCTTAATTTCGGATCTATTGATTGTATTGTTTCTCTAGGAGCACTCCATCATGCCATGGATCAAGAGGCAACTCTACAGCATTGGATGAGTTTAATGAAATCAGGGGGTAAAATATTGCTTCGAGAGCCAACGTTAAATGCTCTACCTCGCGGCTCTGGAGAAAGTCCGCACGAAAAAGGTATAGACTTAGAAAAGCTTCGAGCATGTATAGATAAAAATGGTGGAAAAATACAGCACTGTCAAAAATTTAATACCAATGCATTTCATTTTTTCAATAAAATCGCTATTACACTTGGACTCGGCGGTTGGAGGAAATATAAGGTGTTTTGGTATCCCGTGACAAATGTGGACTTTCTCCTTTCAAAACTTGATAGGTATTTTGATATCTGTACAGGAAATGCATTTTTACTCGTGATTGAAAAAATATGAATATAGTGTTTGTCCGCATCACATCTGCGTACGGAGGGGCTGAGGTATATAACAAATATTTGCAGGAAATGTTTGTAAATTCTCAGAAAATCCAAGCGCAATTTATTACAAATAGCCAGAGATTACATGTAGAATTAGTGAAACAGCATGCTACGAGTACTTTCATATCACTCCCCTTTGGCGAGATTGGGACTAAAAAAGAACTCCTGAAAGCACTCCTTTTTATGCCTATCTATTTTACTGTCTGGTTTCGGACGCTTCTGGCAAGTTCACAAAAAAATAAGATTGATGCGATCTGTTTTGAATCCATGGCAGAAAAAATCTTTCTAAGCTTCTTGTTTTTCTTTTCCAAAACAAAAGTTTATTGGTTAGAACATGGACCGGTCTATGCAAGCCAGAGATCAGCAATCATACTAATACTGTACAAATTTATGTGTAGATTTTGTCATGGGATTATATGTGTATCAGAGCATACAAAAAGTGATTTATCAAATAATGGTATTCCATCCGCTTTGTTGAAAGTGTTGCATATTGGGATAGATATAGATAAATTTGCATCCGATACTAAAGAAAGGGAGATAGCAAAATACAGAATATTTAATAGTTCACACAATCGAACATATGGATATGTTGGCAGTCTACGATTTGAAAAAGGTATTGATGAATTCTTACTCCTTTTGTCAGAATTGAAAAAAATACATCAAGATTTTAGAGCATTGATTACGGGCTCTGGAACACAGGAAAATTTTATACGGGGGTATGTCAGACGAAATGGTCTTGAAAAGCATGTGATTTTGGTTGGCGAGGAGAAAAAAAATATCTCATCGTACTATAAAGCTATTGATGTATTTATGTTTCCTACGAGGTGTTTGGAGGGATTACCACTTGTGTTAGTAGAAGCAGGTGCAAGTGGATGTATGCTTGTGTCTGCAAATACCCATGGAGGTGTTTCAGACATTTTGCCTCACGCTGAAGGTGGCATACACTATGAGCGAAGAGAAAAATATATACCAAAACTTGCAAAAAATCTTTCAGCTCTTTCAAATGGAGAAGTAACACAATTTGGAAAAAATGCTCGATCATTTATAGGTAAAAATTTTAATAAGACGACACAAGCACGTCTATTTGAACAATATCTATGCCAATAAACGTAACTATTATTATTCCTACCTACAAAAGAATTGATTCATTGGCACTTCTGCTGATCTCTCTGAAACCAGAAGTCGATAAAACTATCGAAATTATCGTAGTTGAACAAGGGGTGTCACATAAAAGTGAAATTAACCATCACCTTAAAAATTTTCAACACGCAAAACACGAATTTCTAGAGGAAATTGGCACTGTACAGGCTATAAATCATGCATTAAAAATCTCTAAAGGTAAAATTATTATTCTTTTAGATGATGATGTTATCGTTCATCCAGGACTCATTGCTGGTCATACTGAAAACTACAAAGATCCGCAGGTGGGCTCTGTTGTTGGAAGAGTGCTGACAGCAGGTCACAAGCTTGAACCAAAACATTCACATGTGGGAAAGATTGATATGTTTGGAAACTTTTCTGATGGCTATTCTTCAACAATTCGGCAATATGTCGATACTACCATAGGGTGTAATTGTTCTTGGAGAAAAAACGCTTTAGAACGCATTGGAGGCCTGGACCCAAATTTTTGGGGGATAGCACTCCGTTTTGAAGCAGATATCTCTTTGCGACTCAAAAAAGCAGGATATAGTATAGTGTTTGATCCTGTTGCGGTTGTAGATCACATGAGAGCCGATTCTGGCGGTACGAGGAAATCAGAAGGAAGACTGGCATGGTATAAAAATTTTTTTAGTAACGAAACATATTTTTTCCTCAAGTATCGACCAATGATTTTATTTCCTATATTTCTCCTTTTACACTTGGAGTGGATAGGGAGATGTATGTTTGGATTTGGGAGAGAAGTGAGTATGCGCTCATTTTCAACGCCATTGGTAGGTATCAGAGAAGGTTGGTTGTTATACAATACATTTTCGAAAGGGTAATATGAGAATTGGTATAGATGTAGGCGCATTATCTATTAGAGATGAACGACTTCGAGTAGGCGTGTATTGGATCACAAGAAACTTGGTACGAGAAGTATCAAATCTACGATTTACTGATACTTTTTCAAGCTATAGCTTTCAAAGTATTGAATCAGAGTCTCAGATAGAATTTGGGAAAAATTGTGTCAAACCTGTAATTGGGCCTAAGTTAGGATGGTCACGTTTGTGGCTCCCATTGCAACTCGTACTTCATCCAGTTGATGTATATTTAGGTGTATCCCAGGCTCTGCCGACCCATTTTGGAAAATCAATAGGTTTTATTTACGATCTTGGTTTTCTCACACATCCTGATTTATACCATGGAAATGCGGACAAATTATCTCTTCAAACACATAGACTTATAGAGAGATCGGATGCTATCATTACCATTTCTCACTCTGTAGCAGATGAAATCGTTTCAACATATAGAATAGATCCATATAAAGTGCATGTGGCATATCTTGGGACAAATACATTATTTACCCCGTTAGGCACAAGGGTCCATCGTAAAAAACCATTTTTTTTATATGTTGGAGCACTAAAAAGACCTAAAAATATTCCGACTCTCCTTCGTGCCTTTGCGTATTTTTTACAACAAACCCAAAAAGAGTATGAACTAGTGTGTATAGGGAGCACATATTGGCAGATGGAGGAGGTACAATTATTACTAGATGAATTACATATCACTCAGAAAGTGATACTTCTGGGGCAATTGCCTCAAGAAACTATAGCAACCTATTACAGACAGGCAGTAGCATTTGTTTCACCTTCAATCGTTGAAGGCTTTTGTATGCCCGTGGTTGAAGCAATGGCTTGTGGGTGCCCGGTAATAGTATCTGATATACCAGTATTTCGAGAAATAGTAAGTCAGGCAGGACAATTTACATCAACCTTTGATGCACACCAGCTAGCGCATGTGATGTTAACAACAGCTGGGCAAAAAAATATAGCGAAATATCAAAAATTAGGAATTATGCAGGCTAAAAAATATACATGGAAACGCATGGCTGAAACAGTATCAAGTGTGATTGATTTAGTAATATAATGTCTATGGAAAAAATTCAGGTCAAAGGTAGAGTTCTTGAGATAGGAAGTGGAAACAATCCAAATCCTCGCTCTGATGTTTTATGCGACCGGTACATTCATGACAATGGACAGCGCGCAGGAGAATTTGGCATGGTTATTGACAGACCTTGTATAGTGGGTGATGGGTATAACTTGCCATTTGCAGACAACTCATTTGACTTTGTCATATGCTCACATATCCTAGAGCACATGGAAGATCCGCAAGCTTTTCTTCAGGAGATAGCTAGGGTTGGGAAGGCAGGATATATAGAAGTACCCAGTATGTTGTCTGAGAGAATGTTTGGCTGGGACTTTCATTTGTGGCATATTCGCCTGATTGGCAAAACGATAGAAATGTATCCAAAAAAGCACGGACCTATGTTTGGTGGATATTTTCATACGATGATTGCCAAACATATATGGTTTCGAAGATTTTTTGAAACGTATGAATCACATTTTTACGTCAAGCTTTATTGGGATAAACATATTGAACGTAAAGTTTTTAGCAAATCAATCACACAATTGGAACTTCAAAAAGTAGATGCGCTCGTCCTAGAATTTCTTAATAAAGCTAAGGCGGATTTGGTCCGAGATGTGATATTTTATGTACGCTGGGTAACACGGAGAGCAATTCAAAAGAGTCTAAAAGTGTCAAAAAATACGTTGTGGCAATTACTATCATTCGTGCAAAAAGCAAACGTTTTTAGAAGTATGCAGAGTAGTCTCCGGTGCGTTACATGTCACAGGGGAAGCATAATGATCAATTCTGTGTCATTGATATGCTCATCATGTAACACCACATATAGTTTTGATAAAAACATTCCTATAATATTAACCAAAGAAGCACTAGTACATAAGTATTAAATATTCGAAATATAAATTGCATATATATCGTGATGTGAAATTATTAAAGTCATTAATTCCATATTTACTCATATTACTGTGTGTGTCTTGCTATGTGTTGCCTGCATATTGGGTTACTCGAAATCTGGAGTTTAATAAAAACACTGACTATGAGGCTAGTTTGCCTGTGTGGTTTTATGTAGCAAATACGCTACGTCAAACTGGTGCTGCTCCTGATACGATTCCATTTGTATCATTAGGTATTCCAGTACTATCAGATCCACTATCAAATATTGCAAGTCCAATATTTACAATACCGTTATATATACTTCCAAACGAGAGTGGCGTACGCCTCATAATATTTATCTCTATTTATTTATGTGGAGTGGTGTTTTATGCAAGTGGAGGCGAATATCTCAAATCAAAGGGTATTCGGCTTTGGGCGGCTTGTTTGTACGCAATTTCAGGAACACTTATTGGGCAGATTGCGCCTGGACACGTAATTACTCTTGTAGCAGCTGTTTTTTTCCCCGTAGTGCTGTTTGCAGCACTGTCTGAAAAAATAAAAAAATTAGATATTGTAGTCATATCATTTGCTCTTGCATCAATGGTCTACGCTGGTGATAACTACATGCCATTTTTTTGTTTTATGATGTTTGCTTTTGCGCGTAGCATGAGGGGCATGAATGAAAAAACTGGAATAAAAAATATGATAACAATATTTTGGGTAGGTATATTATTCATGGTATTTTCCAGTGCTAAACTTGTGCCTTTTTTACTCTATGTTAGGCCAACAATGGAGCGGTATTTTCCAATAAATACATACGCAGGATCATTGCATATATTTTTATTTCCACTCTCATTTATACTGCCTTTTACCTATGATTTTTATGATAGACCTAGCATACAAAGAATATTTGGTTTTTATTATAACTGGAATGAGTATTACGCATTTATAAGTCCGTTTCCTTTTATATTTCTCCTAGCGCTACGAAAACGAGTAAACAGAACAACTACTATGAGATATATTTTGCTACTTTTGGGAATTGGGTGTTTATATATAGCAAACAAATACTGGTATTCACCTTTTCATTGGATATTTGAAAGTATACCCTTATTGCAATCGTACAGGGTGCCCCAGCGGATGTATTTATTACTCGAGCCACTTACAATATTGCTTTTAGCACTCTGCGCACAATCAATACTTCGTCAACAAACGAAAAAAATTGTCTATAGTATATGTGTCATTACAATCATGACAGTGTTACTGAGAAATCAACAATTGATAATTCAAACTTTTGCAGTTAACAGGCCAGGTGATCAACAACTAGTTCAAACACTTCGGTTTCAGGATAGGAGCAATTTTTATGTCACATCATTTGTCTGTTGTCTACAATCCTATTTAACAGATGCGCATATCCCAATATTAAATTTCTACTATGGGTGGAGACCCAAGGGTTCACCAAATTTTTTGAATGAGGCGGGAAACGCATATAATCTTGATTCCTTAAATATGTATCGGTCAAAATATATTATTACGAGTTCAGAGGTTGATATCTCAAAATATAATTATGAGAAGTATATAATGAGTGGCGATCGTACAATCTGGAAAACGGATCTCGTAACATATGCACCCGAAACACGTTTTGAATAAATTTATATTTTCCTCTGAGTTTGCAATTTCTATTGTAATTGTGATTTTTATAGCACTGTCTAGCTTTAGTGCTCTCAAAGAATCAATGACATATGACGAACTGTTCAATATTTCCGATGGCCGTAACTCTCTTATTACAAAGCAGTATACAGATGAACCATATAATCCACCTCTGCCGAGAATGCTCTATGCCATCCCAACATTTATATTTGCTCCAAATGAAAATCTCCCTACGAATTATACGTATTTTGTGAGTAGATTTATAAATATATTTTGTTGCGCAGCATTTTTACTATACCTTTTTATTCAATTACGCACATTGATGCATCCAGTCGTTGGCGTATGGGCAAGTATATTTACAGCCTTTGATCCATCATTCCTCAGTCACAGTCATTATGTAACGCCTGATACGATGTTTACTATTTTTACTACTATTGCACTTTTTGAGTTATTCAAACTGTACATTAGAAAAAGTAAAATATCAAGTAAATGGGTAATAAGGATCGCCTTTATTTCGGGTTGTGCTCTTTCTTCAAAAGTTCCTGCGCTACTAATCTTGGGTATATCGTTTGTACTCATGATATGTATGCACAAATTGAATCCTATTAAACTAATTACAAATACAAAATTTTGGTTAGGTGCAATGACAATGTTTGTGACAATATGGTCTGTATATTTTTTTCAACCTTCTGTGATACTCGCCAAAAGAGAAGATAGTCAAAGGGTTTCTGCACAGCTGAAAGAGTATTTTGTGTCTCATAATATCACCATAGGCACACAAACACTTTCTTTTCTAGAAAATCAACCAGTTCCTTTAGGACAATATATAGCACTAATAAAAAATACTGCGCTTCGAGGAAGAGGGAGTCAAAATGTCTATGTTCTTTCAAATCATTTTGATAAAACTCCATGGTATGCTCTGTCACTTATGTGGTTTATAAAAACACCAATATCAATTCTTCTTTTGCTTCTGTTTGGAATATATATTCTATATACAAGAAGTGTTACCGCCGTAGTAAAAAAATATATACGTTTTATGACTATTCCTATTGTAATCACATTCATTTTGTTCTCAGTTTCAGGTGGTAACCCCATGGTGCGATATCTTCTGCCTACAGTGCCACTCGTCGCAAGTATTGCAGCAATAGCATTGAAATATGTAAGTCTAAATCATAAGATCGCCTATATTATCCCCATTTGGTATGTGGTAAGTGTTCTGTGGTATATGCCTCATCCTATTACATATGCTAATGAACTTGCAGGTGCGAGAAAATATCAATATCAATTTATATTAGACAGCAACAGTGACTGGGGAGGAGGGCTGCCGACCCTGCAAGAATATATCAAGAAAAATAATTTAAAGAACTTTGACTTTTCATACTTTGGTACTGATAATCCTGCCCGATATGGATTTATTGGCTATGAATATAATAAAAATTTTTATGATCGTTGCCTCCTCCAACAAATGGGTGAAAGTGCCACTAGTCGACATGATCCTAAGATAATGAGTATTTCAAATTGGTATTATTGCAAATTCTATGAGCAAGACGTGTTTAAAAAAGATAAAATAAAATATGTGATATCTGACCAATTCTTACGATTTTAACTATGAAGCCTAAGATAGCCATTGTTCGAGGTAAATTTCTCAATGCCTACGAAATGCAGTTTTTTGAGCCATTAGTGAAAGATTTTGATATCACGGCGTTTGGATCGCTGACTAGTTACCAAGATCAATTTGCGTTTCATACAATTAAACTCCCTAGCCCTATGGATCTACCAGAATTTCCGTATAAAATGCCTACATTAAATAGAATGTTTATAGATGCGCATTATCTATACGGTTTAGAATCAAGACTTCACGGATTTGATTTAGTACATACCGCAGAAACATACTTTCATTATACCCAACAATGTTTAGACACGAAGAAAAAAGGATTTGTGCCTAAAGTGATTGCCACAGTGCTGGAAAATATCCCGTTTAATAATGAAAGCATATGGGGCAGAAAAGCGTTTAAAAAAAGAGCACGAAATGAATTGGATCACATCATAGCGCTGACGCAGAAAACCAAAAATGTACTCCTTGATGAGGGAGCTAACGCAAGTAAAATATCGGTTATTTCACATTTTGTCGATTCCAAGCGCTTTGCACCTTTGTCTGATGTAGTACGAAGAAGATTGCAGGAAAATAAGAAAGAGTTTGTGATCTTGTTTTCTGGAAGACTGGAAGCATATAAGGGAGTATTTGATATATTGGACATGCTAAAGATTCTAAAAAATGATAATGATTTAACAAAGTATATGTTTAGAATGACGCTTGTGGGAAATGGGTCACAGAAAACTAATCTGGAGAAAAAAGCAAGGGAATATGGTATCTCTTCTGCTATTGACTATGTACAACTTCCATACGATCAAATGCCTGAAGCCTATGCCAAAGCTGATATATGTGTTTTGCCCAGTAAACCCACGTCAACATATGAAGAGCAATATTGTACTGCTCTTTTGGAGGCACAGGCAGCAGGATTGCCCATAGTGACTACCAACACAGGCGGCATTCCTGAAAATATAGGCAATGCAGGTGTCGTCGTTGATCCAGGACAACCAAAGCTCCTTTACGAAGCAGTGAAGCAATATATGCTCAGTGCAGATCTACGGAAAATATACATATATAAAGCATTGGAAAGGGCAAAAAATGTTCATGATAAGTATATAGGCGCAGCAAAGCTGCGAAATCTATATCTCAAGGTGCTTTCCACTAATGAAACCACAGATACCACACGATAAGCAGCTCATTTAATATGGATACGGAAGCGATTGCAAAGATGAATTTTGAAGTGTTCCAATGCCATTTTTGATCAATAATTTTAAAAATAAAAGCCAGACCAAAGGCAAATTGCGGTAGGATACTGACAAACATCCTGCCACTAAAAGACGCATCTTGCCACCATTCATTTCGTATAGATACCACATACAGTTGTAGGACAAAAAGTATCAAATGTATGATATAAAGTTTGTTGTGGGATCGATATATGTTCAAACATAATCCACCTACAGCAATAAGTAGTACCGGCGTGAGTAAAAAAAGGCCATTTTTTGGAGCAAATAGTATTTCAAGTATTTTTGGTTGAAGCGGGATAAAGTATAGTGCATTTTCAGCAAAATATGGACTTTTATAAAACACTCCGTGGAGCAGCTGCCATATGATAAATTGTGGTAATAATGCCATAAATAAACCAAATATGACTTTAGGTGCGTTTTGAATCAATTTTTTAATCGGTAATAAGAAAAAATATACGCCATAAATCATATCCTGCATGCGTATAAGCCCTAATAAGCCAAATGATAAGCCTAAAAATAGAGAGGATACTTTCGGAAATTCATAGAGAAAGGATAAAAATATACTTGCTGCTAAAAATGTTAAACTATGTGAGTTTACAGTATCTACTGATCCATAAAAAAACAAATTTGTCGATAGTGCAATTGTCAGGACAGTGTATAAACTCAAAGATTGCACATATTCCTTCAAGAGAAGCCTATACAAAAGAATGAGTCCAAATATCACAAAGCAAAGGCTAGAAAAGCCTGTAACCAATTGATACACAAATTCAAATCCAGATCCGCCAAATGCCCTATAAACAGGAGTGTAAAACAAGCTCCATAGAAGTGCGGGTCCTATGCTATATAAATTTTTATGAAAATTTCCAGAGCCGTCTGGCCTAGTGAGTCCAAAATGTGTGTATTCGTTTTGGAAGTTCATATCAAAATCAACAACGATAGTATGAAGCCAGCTAAAATAGTAGTGTCCATCCCCATATACAGTTCTTTTCAAATAGTACGCATGAGAAAGAAAGCCAAAAAGATAGAAACCGAATATAAATAAAAATACGAGTCGCGCAGATAGGAGTCTTTGCATAAGCACATGATACAATATTTTCAATGATAAGTGCCGTTGTGCTCAGTCATAATTCGAGTAGAACCCTGAAAAACTCTCTGGAATCACTTTCGTGGTGTGATGAGACAATTGTGGTAGACGACAATTCTGAAGATGAGTCGAGGGAAATTGCCAAAAAAGATGGAGCATTATGTATTCTTAGGTCACTCCATGACGATTTTGCCGCGCAGCGAAACTTTGGCTTAGAAAAAGCCAGAGAGGAGTGGATATTATTTGTAGATAGTGATGAGATAGTGTCAGAAAAGTTAGCAAAAGAGATACAGACAGCGATCAAGTCTACTGTGTATGACGGGTATTACATGAAACGAGTCGATGTGCTTTTTGGTAAAAAATTACTTCATGGTGAAACAGGAGACGCCAAATTTATTCGGCTAGCCAAAAAGGGAACTGGGGTTTGGGAGAGGCCTGTACATGAGGTATGGAAAGTACACGGAAGTGTAGGGCAATTACGAGAGTCATTGTTACACTATCCACATCCAACTATCAAAGAGTTTTTACAGTCGGTGATTGTATACAGCCGATTACACGCTAAACAACTCAGTCGTGATGGAAAAACATTTGCATTTTGGCAAATTTTAGTATATCCAGTAGCTAAATTTTGTACAAATTATTTTTGGAAATGTGGCTTGTTAGATGGCACGGCAGGACTAATTGTGGCTCTTATGATGAGTCTACATTCGTTTCTTGCTCGTGTACAGATGTGGGAATGGCAACAGGGAGTTACAAAAGTGTGATACATAAAATTCTTCTTAGTCGTTGGAAATTTCTCATTCTATTTTTTGTGTATTTAGTTTTTCGCATACCAATAATATTGTTTTACCCAATATTCAATGATGAAGCTTTAACCATCCGATATGCACGTTTGATGATGGATGAGACAAACAGATTTTATACACTTGCTGTTGGTGGTAAACCCCCTCTCCTTTTTTGGATCGATGGTGTTATAGGTATTCTCACGGATCCTTTGGTGGGTGCACGAAGTATTTCGTTTTTATGTGGTATTGGCACGCTGGTTTTGCTCTATCAGATAGGAAAAAAGATGTGGTCAAAAAATGTGGGGATACTTGCATGCTTGATTTATATACTATCCCCAATATCAATTTTTTATGACAGCCTAGCTATACATGATAGTTATATAACGCTTACATATGCTGCGATGCTGTATCTTTTGCAAATAACAGTCAGCAGTAAGCAAGAGCTTCTCAGGGGATTGGCGCTAGGACTCGTGATCGCGGGTGGGCTCTGGGTTAAACCAACAGCAGTACTTTTTATAGGCATAATATTTTGTATCTACATATGGAAAATGATAAAAAAAGAGGTGTCGTTTGTCTCAGGTTTATTGGGTTTTGTCGCGTGTATGAATACGATAATTCTACTTATGTTACCTTTGCTCTTGCGGCCAGAGTTTAGTGGAGCTGTCGCTATGCAATCTGAATATTCCCAGTCACCTGCTGCAATTTTGACATTTCCAATCATGAGGTGGGTAAACAATATCCAAAGTGCAGGTTTTGTATATGTAGGATATATTTCTCCGTTTGTAGTTTTGGTATGTCTTTGGGGAGTATGTGCGAACTTTTGGAAACAAAATGAAAAGGTATTTTTATACTTATTATTTTCTATTACTCTGTTTCTTTTGGCAATTTTTGCAAACGGACTCCATTCGCGGTATGTATTGTTTTCGACTATACCGCTCTATTTGTTGGCATCAGAGTATTTTAGTCGCCACAATCGTATATTGTATGTTGTGCTTTGTTGGCATATATGTTTTTCTACCATACTCGTGTATTCACCTGCGAGGTTTTTTACTTTATTTCCTAATTATGATGCGTGGACTACTGATAGTTTTCAATATGTACGAGGATGGCCATCTGGATACGGCGTGATGGATGCGCTTCGTGCTGCAGACAAAGATAGAGCAGGGAAGTCTGCATTTATAGGGGTCAGGTGGGATGCAGGAAATCCAGAAGATACTATACTTATGTATGCCTCGAGACTGCCAGGGGTGACAACAACATTTGTAGACAAACGATTGCCTACATATCCGCGTATATTCACAGATTTTGCCAATAAGCCAATATATCTTATTACCAGAGAAAATCAACGAGGTGATCTGGATGGGCGTGTAAGTCTTGTTGAAAGATATCAAAAGCCATATGGTGGTGAAAGTGTTGAGTTGTACAAATATATACCGTGAAAATTATTACTCTCGTATTTATACTTTTCGTTCAGATATATGCGTGTATATCGCTTATAAAAATTGTTACAACAAGTGCGCCTGATTTTAGTGTCTATTATGATGCCGCGATAGCAGTACGAGCCAATCAGTCTCTGTATGATAATTCAAGTTTTTTTACAGCGTTTAACTACCCTCCAGTTACATCCCTCCTGTTTATTCCCTATACATTCCTGCCCTATCAATTTGCACAAGGTGTGTGGGTTGTAGGTTCCTATATCTCGCTGTTTGGCACGATCATAATCTTATATAAATTTCAAAATAAATCACTTTCTTATATTCAACTTTTTCGTGATGGAAGTATTTGTTTTTTAGCCTTTCCTACCAAATTTACCTTGGGGATGGGACAGAGTAATCTCATGGCGCTTTTCGTGTTCTTACTGGCTTTTTGGATTAGTGACAAACAAAAGTTTTTATATGCAGGTGTAGAGTTATTTCTTGCAGTGCTATTGAAGCCACAATTACTACCAATTATTTGTTTGATTCTGTGGCAAAGAAAATGGAACACGCTTGCAAGCTTTATCAGTGCAGCACTTTTTGTAACATTTGGCTTTATATTGTTCTTTGGGTTTCATGATTTTCAAGAATACGGAAAAATTGTTCCTGAGCTCCTGAAATTTACCGGGCGAGAGATATATTACAACCAATCTGTCAGTGGTATGATGGCACGATTGTTTGTTATCGACGTAGCACAGGTTGCTACAATGATTATGAACATCACAATTGTATTTGGTTTCATGTGGAAGAGTTTTTCACAAAAAAGTACCACTTTTTTCACCATTTCTATGGGAGCAGCGGTCATAACGCTTATCGAGCCACTGGGGTGGCAGCATCATTTTGTTTTTCTCATCCCTGCTTTTTACTATATATATTGGAATTTCCATGCGTTTAATATTCGCGCACTGCTAGTATTGAGCTACATATTAATAGGTATAAATATCAAACAGCCGGAAAATCTCTATTTTACTTTTGCTGGTGGGCTATTGTTGTCACATGTGACAATAGGTGCGATGATTATATATCTAGTACTCCAACTTAATAATAAAGCTAGCAAAACATGAAACCTCAAAAAAACTTACATAATCTCATTTTAATTATTGCCGCAGGTATTATTTCGTTAGGTCAGTTAGGCTCGGTAAATTTCATGAGTGGCGTCAATGTATATGCGCACGAATTGGCAATCCTGATTCTCGTAGTTCTGGCGTGTTTCAAAAGCAAAAACAAAATAAAATTTTCTAACACCATTATTGCAAGTAGTGCAATGTTTGTGGGAGCAGCATTTGTTTCATTAGTTTTGGCTCTTATAAGATTTTCACCTATACAAGTAGCTATAGGATCTCTCTATCTCTGGCGATGGATACTATACGCAAGTATGTATTTCATAGTGGCCTACGGAAAAATTTCATCTAAATATTGGATTTCTTTGCTCTATCTGAGTGCTTTGTTCCTGGCAGTCGCAGGATATTTTCAACTCTTGTGGTACCCAAGTTTGCAAAATCTAGTATACGCAGGGTGGGACCCACATCACTACCGGATGTTTTCTACATTTCTAGACCCAAATTTCTTGGGAATATATTTACTCTTTGGATTCATATTGGGAATTTGGTATATAGATAAAAATAAATATATTTGGATAACACAAATTGCATTGGCGGTAGGGTTATTTTCGACCTATTCTCGGAGTACGTATGTAGCGGTTTCTGTTGTACTATTGGTGGCACTGATTCGTTGGAAAGGGATACTTCCAGCAGTGATTGGACTTTTTGCTTTTATAATACTCGTTTTTTCCTTTCCAAAAATATCTGGAGACACATTGAGACTTGACCGCTTTGACTCGAGTGCCAGTAGAGTACACAACTGGCAGTGGGCTCTTGAGCAATTTTCAGGATCACCGATTGTGGGGCACGGATTTTCTACGCTTCGATATTTGCCCAGAATCGATGAGGTGCGTGCTGATACCCTTCAATCTCGGTCATCTGCAGGAGTAGATAATAGCTTTCTTTTTCTCCTTGTGTCCACAGGTTGTGTAGGGTTTGGAGTATATGGATATTTGCTTTATACACAAGTGCTCATGGGACGAGCTGTGATCAAAATCAAAAAATATTCAATTATAGGAGTACTTTTCATTCTTTCACTCTATGCGGCTGTTGTACACAGTCTGTTTATAAATAGTCTATTTTATCCTTGGGTAATGCTCTGGATGTGGACACTCACTGGTGTGATGCAGAGGATTATTTCTGATACGTCACACTCCGAGTGAGAGTAGTGGTGTTTCCAGCCCGATCTGTAGCAACTATAGTTATTATATTGTCACCTTCATTCATTTTAAACTGATATGTGAAGTTGCCATCAGGTTTTACGAGCACAAATCTATCATTGATCGTAATTCTCGAATCTTCATCTGTCAGACCAGTGATTTCCAACATATTGTTGTCACTAACGATTTTTTGATTATCTTCCATGTTTGCTAGTTCTAGCTTCGGTGGCTTGGTCTTGATTTCAACGGTGACAACATTTGAAAATCCACTGGTTTTGCCTTTTGCATCAAGGAGTTTGGCCGAGATAGTATTCTTGCCCTCTTTGAGAGCATTGCCGATTGGTTCACTAAATGCCCCACCGCTTGCCACATGTACACGAGTAAATTCCAAATCATTCACATAAATGATTACTTTATTGTCAACAGTTGCTCGGCCTGAAATCTTGAGATTGGCACTTTTGGTAGCTTCTTCCACAGGAAATAGGGTAGGTGCCAGGAGGTCTGCAGTAGTAATATCAGTGTCTTTGCCACTGTCCCCACGAAATTTTTCTAAGCCTAGGCTAAATGCCGTGAGGATGTTAACGCCAAACACGATGACAATCACAAGTAACGCCACGCTCCCTAAGATAGCCAGGGTGAGCATTTGTTTATCTTTTTTCTCCTCAAGTGCAGATTTATTAAATCTCATAGTGCGTATACAATTTTACTATATCACAATTGTATTGGAACCCCCAGGCCGCAATCTATATCAAGCAAATATTTGATTCAATAATAATTGCGGCACAAAGGGTCGTATTCCCGATAAGTTTATCGGCAACGACCTCTTTGTCAGAATCGAACTCCTGCCGGCAGGCAGGGACAGCGACGGGCGTCTGACGCCCCAGCCACGTTTGACGTTGTGGTTTACTCAATTTTCATCACAAAATTAGTGGAGCCCCCAGTCAGAATCGAACTGACATCGACGGTTTACGATACCGCTGCTCTGCCATTGAGCTATGGAGGCGTTACTTTTTACCCCGACGCATGTCGGGGCTGCCAAGTCAAAACTTCGGCATTCCAATCCGTTATCCATAAAGCAACGCTACTTTTGCCCCGACACCTGTCGAGGCTGCGCGCTAAAATAGAGGCACACTTGTTTGCATGCTATTCACACAAGGACTCCTCATTTTAGCAAAAAATAGTATAGTTTGCTTTAAAGAGAATTCGCGCGATAAAATGAATATATACTATGTACATAAAACAACGTGTCTTTATCATTCACGGCTGGACGGGAAGAGCAGATGGTGACTGGTTACCATGGCTTCAGGCTGAACTTCAAAAGCGTAGTTATGACGCGCATATCCTATCTATGCCTACTCCTGATGCGCCTGTGATGGCAGAATGGCTCGAACATATGAAAACAAGTATTGGCTCACCAGAGACTTCGGATATATTTGTGGGGCATTCTATGGGGTGTCTGGCTATCTTGAAATACTTACAAGAACAGGATGAACCAGTAGATAAAGTACTATTGGTCGCAGGGTGGGAAGTACTATCCGATGCGGCGCTTACTGAGCCTGCAGATCATGTCATTGTCAACTCTTGGACTAGGGACTTGCTGGATTACGAAAAACTTCGCACATTAGTACATAAGTTCATTGCCTATTTTTCTGACAATGATCCCTGGGTGCCACTTGAGCCAAATGTGCAGATTTACAGAGAAAAATTAGGCGCAGAAATTATTATAGAACACAATAAGGGGCATTTTATGAAAGAGGTGGGCGGAATATCAGAAATGCCAGAACTATTAACTCATCTTAAATGACCATTTGGGATATAAATAAAACTCTTCAATTATACAAAAGTTTAAAAAGCTACATACAGATTATCAATAATTTTATTTACTTTTTGTTCTTCTTTTGTATCACCCTTTGGAAAGGCTGTAGTTACAAATAATCATATTTGGAGGGAGTAGTTTTTTGTAAAAAATAATGTCTATAAATGTATGTTTTATCTACATTTTTTTCAAAACCTTCACTTATACAGACAACACCCTGCAAATTATTCATATATACGACCGTTTTAGTCAACGCTGACACGCTAGCATCTCGTTCGTGTTTGGTGCACGAGCGTGCAAAATCATTATAGTTGTACTTAGGGTCATGTACTGTTGGATTAATAACTAGCGTAGAGATAGACTTTTGATTTATGCCATCAGCAGTTCCTATTCCGTAATATATTCCTGCCGGTTTTTGCACACTATACCAACCGCTTTGATCTTCTACCACAAAATCATATTGTGGATCTGCATAAAAATGTAAAATATATTGTAAATAATATATTGCTATACTTATTGCCGTGGTAAATAAAACAATTAATATTAATGAAGCTTTTATAAATATTTTAGCTTTTATACCTAAGCGCATATATTTAGTATTATAAATACACATGCCATATGCAATACTTAACATGAAGTAAGCATGACCCTTGACAATAGGTTTATTAATCAAGGCACTTGAGGAGAAATATGAATTTTACAGGTGAAATGTTACAGATTACATGCTCATGTGGAGAAAGCGCTTACATATTTGTGGAGGACATTTTAAAGTCCTACCGCACAAAGTGCTGGAAATGTAGTCGATATATCTATCAGCTGACGTGTACGAAGTGTAAAAGTGGGTTTGGCATACCAGATGGAGATAAGCATTTGATTCCAGAGAAAAATCAATGGAAGTGTGCCATGTGCAAGCAGTTTGACGACTTTTTACCTGACACATATCCAGAAATCCCAAATTATCAAAAAGCCCAGATCCCACCAGAAATCCTGGCCAAATCGAAACCACTATTACCAGTATGGGTAAGTGTGTTAATGATAATTTTATTTATGGCTTTTATGGTGTGGAAGATATTTTTTACACAATAAATTCTCTAAAGAAATTTTGCGTGATTTATTGTGCAAACCACTTCTTTGCCTTTTGATGTACGTGAGGACATCCTGGCCAGCAACATGGGCGTTTTTTGCCCTTTTTGAGATCGCTCAGGAGTCTTTCGATATGCGCCTTGCGCGTTTCTTCTTTTTTCACAATCGTAATCCAGCAGATCCACTCATTGCGGGCACTGGGTGTGAGAAAGTTCCATTTTTCTAATAAACCGGATTCAGAAGTCAACAATTTTTTAACGTCAGGTGGGGTGTTATGGAGTGTAGCTTGTGATATTGCAGAATTGGTCATGAGCGGGATACGGGAGTCGAACCCGTCTCACCTCCTTGGGAAGGAGGCATTGAACCGCTCAACTAATCCCGCGGTTTAGTTAATATTAATTATTTAGTTATTAATATGTGTGCTGTAGCTTAATTGATACTTTTTTATTATACCGAAAAAAAACCTAATGGCAATCAATAACGCGATCAAGTATCAGATGTTGTTCCGTGCCAGAGCGCCACCCATGCCCCATTCTTCATATTTATAGGAACTTGGATTAGAAAGAAGTTCGTTTGTTTGTCGTATTAACGTTACAATGTGTTTATTATCGAGAGAGCGTGCATACTTTAACCAATTTATGAATTTTATTTCGTTTTGATGGTTACCCCGAATCATATCGCCGGTCCATGTATATAAACTACTTAAAAAGAATTGTCCGGTAGGGCAATTTTCATCAATCACGAATTGTGAAATATACATTGGGTCATCTGTGACATAAAGTTCAAAATCTTGTTCTGGGCAAAAGTAATTTTCATAGGCCCATTTTTTTAATTCACTCTTAGTTGGGTTTACTGGATCTTTAAAAATACCAACGGGATCTTTCATAAATAATATTTGAATAAAATTATAGGAGGGATAGTATCAAAATCGCCAGAGCTTGTGCCCTGGCGATTATTATATACGAATTTTAGATGACTGCAATTACGGAAGTTGCAGTACTGTGCCTACGTAAAGGAGGTCGGGGTTCGTCAGATTATTCATCTGGGCAACCTCACTCCATTTGTAGCTATCCTTGAGCTGATCTGCCGCTATCTGCCAAAGTGTGTCTCCTTCTTTGACAGTATACGTTTTGCCAGAAGTTGCACCCTTTTCACCTGGTGTAGCGGTCGTAGGGGCTTCAACTTTTTTCGCTTCCACTGTGGGAGCTAAAGTATCTGCTACAGTTGGTGTCACAGTTGGAGCTGTGGTAGATGTGGCTGTTGGCTCAGCTTTTTTCTCCTCAGTACCTGCAGTATCACCTGTTGGACCGGTGGTACCAGTGGCTGTGCTGACCTGTGTATTTTCTTCCATTATTGGAGTAACTACTGGGATCACCAGTTCCATACCCTCTTTCACATCATCGGCATTTGCCAAATTATTGGCAGCTTGGATATCAGTCCAGTTATATCCGGTTTTGTAATATTTTTCGGATACAGACCAGAGTGTTTCACCAGCAGCTACAGTGTGCTTAGTGGGTTGTGACTCGTCTTTGGTCACTTCTGTTTTTGCTGCATCCCCCACGGGCTGGTTGTTGCCACGTGTTGCGTAGTTGTATAGAAGTGTGCCTATCATCAGCACCACTCCAACTCCCAATGCTAGTGATACGTATGACTCACTAGAATTGAGGCGTTTTTGTATGTCAGTTGCCATCGCTTCCTCCTTTAAATGGGGCAGGTTTTAGCGGACCCGACCGGATTCGAACCGGCGCTCTTTTCCTTGACAGGGAAACGTGTTAGGCCAGGCTACACCACGGGTCCACGAGCGTATTGCGATCTTATCATGCATAGTATACGTGGTCAATGAGAATAGTGCCTGTACGCTCAGGAAAAATCAAAATTTATCATAAATTAAAATGTTTCAAATATATCTTTTTGAAACTTTACTTCAGGCTACGCATCAGATATACATACGTATGTGAAGACACATACTAATCGAGAGATCGTTGATCTCCTCAAAAAAATCTCTGCCGCCTATCAGATCCTGGGCGAAAATAGATTTAAGACTATTGCCTATGACAAGGCAGCTGAAAGTATCGCTCATCTCACTGGAGAGGTAAGAGACTTGTGGTCTGAGGGGAAGCTAGATCAAATTGATGGAGTTGGGAAAACCATTTCAGGTCACTTGGATGAATTATTTAGCACAGGAAAAGTTTCTCATTTTGATGACGTTTTGGGGAAGCTCTCTCCAGCTATCTTTCCGCTCCTTCTTGTGCCTGGCATCGGCCCTAAAAAGGCATACAAGCTCGTTACTGAGTTTGGTCTCACAAGTGAGCAAACAGTTGTAGATGACCTGGAAAAAATCGCACTCGCGCATAAGATCGCCCCACTGGAGGGATTTGGAGAGAAAAGTGAAGAAGTGATTTTGACAAATATCGCTGTATACCGAAAGGGTCAAATAAAGGAACACAGATTGCTTCTTTCCACTGCAGACGCACTTGCAGATGAGGTTATAGCCTACCTCTCAAAGCACAAGGGTATAGCGCGTGTCGATAAATTGGGGAGTTTGCGCCGAGGTGTGAGTACCATAGGTGATATAGATCTTGCAGCAGCCACAGATTCGCCAGAGGAGGTTGTCGCACATTTCGTCCAGTTTCCTCATGAAAAGATAATTGATCAAGGTTCAAAAGGGGCCACGCTCCTCATGCACACAGGTCGCCAAGTAGATTTACGTGTACAGACACCAGATAAATATGGCGCGATGTTACAGTATTTTACGGGTTCAAAGTTGCATAACATAAAGCTTAGAGCTCTGGCACAAACAAAAGGGCTTAGCTTAAATGAATACGGCATCCTCGATATCAAAACAGAAAAAAGAGAATCCTACGCCAGCGAGGAAGCGTTTTATAACGCTGTGGGACTCCCGTGGATTCCCCCAGAGCTTCGTGAAGACAGAGGCGAGATAGAAGCTGCACAAAAGGAGCCTTCTGAACTGTCAAAACTCGTCCAGTTACAGGACATACGAGGAGATCTCCATATGCATATGGATTTCAATTTTCAATCGTCACATGACATTGGGCAGAGTTCACTGCTTGAGCATCTGCAATTTGCTGAAAAATCCGGATATTCATATATAGGAGTAAGCGATCATAATCCTAGTTTTTCAACACTATCGAGTAATGAAATTACTCAAATCATGGAACAACGAAAAACCTATTATGAACAACAATATTATTCATATTTAAAAGAGAGTAATAAAAATGTTCATATGGTACTTTTATGTGAAGTGGATATTTTGGCAGATGGGAGTCTGGCATTTCCAGAAGAAGCGTTTAAACATGTTGATGGCGTCATAGTTTCTGTGCATTCTGCATTTACACAAGACAAAAAGACTGTGACAGCACGGATCATCCGGGCATTTACAGCACATCCAAAAGTACGGATCTTCGGTCACCCCACTGGCAGACTACTTTTGAAGAGAGAAGGCGTAGATGCAAACTGGTCTGATGTTTTTAAAACTTGTCGGGAGCGAAATATTGCTATGGAAATAAATGGCTCGTCTGAGAGACTAGATTTGCCAGACCTTTTGGTCCGAGAAGCGAAGGCAGCAGGAGTAAAATTTGTGATTGATACAGACGCACATCATGTAGATGGCATGAACGCAATGCGTTATGGCGTGACGGTAGCTAAACGCGGATGGCTCACCAAACATGACATCCTCAACTGTCAGGAGTATAATGAGTTTTGGAAGTGGGTACAAAACAAAAAAGATTAAATATATTTATTACATTTATTCTCAAAAATATTATTGAGAAGAGGAGGTAGATTATGTCACCAGTATTAATTGCAGTTGGAGTCTTGGTGCTTCTTGTTATCTGGGTGATTGGATTTTACAACACCCTTGTCAAAGAAAATGCAGATATAGATGAGGCCGAAGGTCAGATGGATGTGCAGCTCAAAAGAAGAGTTGATCTCATTCCAAATCTTGTCGAAACCGTTAAGGGATATGCCAAGCATGAAAAGAGTGTGTTTACTGATGTTACCAAGGCTCGTACAGCTGTCATGAACGCAAACAGTTTGGAAGAAAAAGTAGCTGCTGATGTATCTTTGACTGGCACACTTAAAACTCTGTTTGCTGTTGCAGAAAACTACCCACAGCTTCAGGCAAATCAGAACTTTTTGGATCTCCAGAGTCAGCTTTCTGACACTGAGGACAAGGTAGCCTACTCCAGGCAGTATTACAACACACAAGTTATGGAGTTTAATCGCCAGATACAGATGGTGCCAGGCATCTGGATTGCACCTATGATGGGATTTAAAACGAGAACCTTTTTCAAAGTTGAGGAAAGTGAAAAACAGGCTCCAAAAGTATCATTTGAATAAGACTGTAGTTTCCTACATATCTACGATATTTTAGTTAATATTGACCCATTTTAGGTGTCCTTAGACACAATAATTTGGCAGAACAGGTTGTCCTAATGGGCTTACACATTTTTCAAATACTTCAATAAATATTGAATAACTTTTAACCAGCCTCGTTTTAGCACTCTTGACAACTGACTGCTAAATAGATATAAATATGGGTATATGGACAGTCAATTTTATCCAAATACCGACAGTGGTAATCCACTCGAACAATTTACCCAAAATCTCACCGCTCGTGCTCGGGAGGGAAAGCTTGATCCGGTTATAGGTAGAAACGAGGAGATCCGCCGTGTCATGCAGATACTAGCCCGCCGGACCAAAAATAACCCTGTGCTATTGGGTGAACCTGGGGTTGGCAAAACGGCCGTGGTCGAGGGCTTAGCAAGTCGCATAGCAAGCGGTGATGTTCCGACAAGCTTGTTGGGGAAAGAGCTCCTAGTGCTCGATATTGCATCTCTTGTGGCTGGGTCAGCATTTCGTGGCGAGTTTGAAGACCGGTTAAAAAAATTACTCAAAGTGCTGGTGGAGTCATCAGGGAAATATATACTCTTTATGGACGAACTCCATACACTGGTAGGGGCAGGAGCCTTGGGTGGGTCTATGGATGCTGCCAATATCCTCAAGCCAGCCCTGGCGCGTGGGGAGCTTCACACGATAGGTGCTACAACGCTTCGTGAATATAGGCAGTATATTGAGAAAGATCCTGCCCTCGAGCGCCGTTTTCAACCCGTGATGCTCTCTGAACCCACTCCAGAAGACTCTATAGCCATTCTTAGAGGCCTAAAGGAACGCTATGAAATTCATCATGGTATACGTATCACAGACGACGCTTTGGTTGCAGCTGTAGAGCTTTCAAATAGATATATAAGTGACAGATTTTTGCCAGACAAAGCCATAGACTTGGTGGACGAGGCTGCCTCAGCGCTTAAAATTGATACAGATAGTATGCCCCTGGAGCTTGACCAGCTCTCACGCACTATCACCCAACATGAGATCGAGCGTGCTGCCCTCAAGCGCGAAAAGGATGAAAAAGAAAAATTAGAAGCAGTAGAGCAGCAGCTGAAAGTATTTAAAGAAAAAGAAAAGGTACTCAGAGCTCGTTGGGAAGCACAAAAAGATATTGTTGGTGGACTGCAATCCAAGAGGGTGTTACTTGATAAGCTTCGACTGGAACGTGAAAAAGCAGAGCGAGATGCAAATCTGGAAAAGGCAGCAGAGATAAAATACGGCAAAATCCCAGAGGTAGAAAAACAAGTGGCTGAGCTTGAGGTTCGCCTCAAGAACATCCCTGAGGACGAACGATTGCTTCGAGAAGAGGTGACAGACCAAGATATAGCCAAGGTGGTAGCAGTCTGGACACGAATACCGGTGACCAAGCTCCTTAGTTCGGAAACCGAAAAACTTGTGCATCTGGAGGAAGAGCTGCGCAAAAGAGTCGTCGGGCAAGATGAGGCTCTGGCAAAGATTGCAAGCGCCATTCGTAGATCGCGTGCAGGAATTGCCGATGCTGATAGACCAATTGGGAGCTTTCTCTTTTTAGGTCCAACTGGGGTGGGAAAGACAGAGACAGCCAGAGCCCTGGCAGAGTATCTCTTTAATGACCAAAAAGCTATGGTACGAATAGACATGAGTGAATACCAAGAATCACATTCAGTGGCTCGGCTAATAGGTGCACCTCCAGGCTACATCGGGTATGACGAAGGCGGACAGCTTACAGAAGCCGTACGTCGAAAGCCCTACACGGTGCTACTTCTGGATGAGGTAGAAAAAGCACATCCAGATGTATTTAATTTACTCCTACAAGTTCTTGATGACGGCAGACTCACTGATAGCCGTGGGCGCGTGGTAAATTTCAAAAATACCATTATCATCCTGACCTCAAATCTAGGAAGTGACCGGATGGAACAGGCGCGTCAAAAGGCAGACGAGCACCCCAATGTCCATGCAGAGGTAATGGCTATTGTGCGAGGCTTTTTCAAACCAGAACTGCTCAATAGGCTAGATCAAATCGTGGTGTTTGATAGTCTGGATGAGCAGAGACTGGGAGAAATAGTGGACATGCAGCTACAGGTGTTAGCAGGTAGACTCAAGACACAAAACATCCAGCTACATTTTACAGATGTGCTCAAAGACTACATTAAAACTGTTGGGTATGATCCTCAGTATGGCGCTAGACCGCTCAAAAGGGCAATTCAAGATTACATCACAGACGAACTTGCATTTCAAATCATAGAAAAAAAGATTGGGGATGGCTCTACTGTGACCGTGGATATTAAAGATGGTAGAGTAGTCCTCAGCCAGCCAAATTAGGGACAATTTATAAGACTGAAATTGCTTGCTGCTCCTTAATTTGTTGCAGACACAGTCATAAAAGGCGATAATAGCTCCATGAATGTGCGATCAACTGTCGCTATTACACTTGGAAAAATTTGCGCATCCCTTCTGCGGACTTTGGGCAAATCTGCCAGCACCTGGCCTGGTGAAGTTGCGCTCCGTATAGATCCAACAATATTAAAAACACTAACACCACCAGAAATTTCGGTCATCTTAGTCCTGGGTACAAACGGCAAAACTACTACAACAAAACTCTTGGAAACGATTCTTACACACGCAGGAAGTTCAGTGGTGACAAACCACTCTGGCGCAAATCTCGACAATGGATTGATTTCGATCCTCCTTCAATATGCGAGCTTAACAGGCAAACCAAAACATGCGTATGCTTTATTTGAAGTAGACGAGATGACCCTAGCACGAGTGCTCCCCTACTTAAAACCAAAAGGCATAGTGCTACTCAACTTATTCAGGGATCAGCTCGATAGATATGGTGAAGTAGACACGGTCGCTCGTAGTTGGAAAAAGGCACTTACAGATGTAGGTGCCCAGACTGCAATAGTCGCAAATGGGGACGACCCACTTATTACGGATGTTGCTTTGGCTTCTGGTGGCCAGAAATACTTTTTTGGCCTAGATAATCCTAAATATTATTTGACACAGGTACAGCATGCAGTTGATAGTATCTTTTGCCCCAGATGTGGGGAGCGACTCCATTTTGCAGGCTTTTTCTTTTCGCATCTAGGGAAATGGGATTGTCCCATGTGTAGATTAGTACAACCCAAGTTATCACTATCAGGAAAGCTCGTAAAGTCTCCGCTAGAAGGTGTCTACAATATATATAATGTGTGTGCAGCAACGTTAGTTGCACAAAAATTAGGGATACTCCAAAAAGATATCGATAGTGCTGTGGCGAGTTTTGTGCCAGCATTTGGGAGGCTTGAGGATATGGTGTACAAAGGGAGAAATATTCGCATTCTCCTATCAAAAAACCCCACAGGATTTAATGAATCACTCCGTACCGTACTTGAGTCCAAAGAGCATGGTCCAATAGTGCTTGCTCTTAATGACAATATTCCTGATGGACGGGATGTGTCGTGGATTTGGGACACTGACTTCGAGGTAATTGCAGATAAGCATGAGATGAAGATGCAAGGTGAGCGCAAGATTAGTGCCACAGGATTACGTGCCTACGATATGGCTGTCAGGCTCAAATATGCAGAAGTTACTAACGTACTAGTATATGAGGATATTGAAAAAGCGATACAAAATGCGCTCGAAA
>CAZPNL010000004.1:1971-3904 GCA_964588145.1 uncultured Gammaproteobacteria bacterium | reverse complement strand
TCACTCTTGGTTGGCTCTACCCTGAGTACATGAGCACATATGGGGATAGAGGAAATATATTTGTACTCAAAAAGCGCTTAGAGTGGCGTGGATACAACGTAAAAGTACAATATATAGATGCAAGTACGAACACAAAAAGTATTCAAAATTGTGACTTAGTAATGGGTGGCGGTTCTCAAGATAGGCAACAAGCTTTGGCAATTTCAGATCTCCTCAAAAAGAAAGATGTATTTCAAGAGTTGTTTGATCATTTGGTACCTGGGCTCTTTGTCTGTGGGGCACCCCAACTCCTAGGTCATACGTATATGACAGGTGATGGAGATGTGCTTACTGGTTTAGGAATATTTGATATGGAAACCCGTCATTTTGGTCATGACAAGCCTAGGTGTATAGGGAATACTGTTTGTACAATAAGTTCTCGGTTCAATGTTCCTGGTTCAATGTTTCGTGAAACGATCATTGGATTTGAAAATCATGGTGGCAGGACATATCTGGGAGAAGGTGTAGAACCATTTGCAAAAGTGGTCAAGGGTTTTGGAAATAATGGCGAAGATGGGACCGAGGGCGCTATATACAAAAATTGCATTGCCACATACTCTCATGGTCCATTTCTGTCAAAAAATCCACATATAGCTGACTACTTACTCACAAAAGCACTTGAAGTAAAGTTTGGAAAAGCCATTGAACTTATGCCACTCGACGACAGGCTTGAGTGGAAAGCACATGAAGTGATGCTTGCGCGAATTAAATAAAATTCTTACTCTTTTTTTGGTCTGAATACTCAAAAGTCCAGGTGTTTCAAGCTATTAACTTCAGTTTCATCAAATTCATTCTCTTCGACAAATTGCTGATAGGAGGCTGCTCCCGCAAACGAAAAATTGGAAAGAATTTCGTTGGGTTTTAGCCACTCAGGGTAATGTCTAGCAAGATAATATCTATACGAAGAATGTGAATAATTTTGCAAGGCCTGGCCTTTACCCCGACATTGGCGGGGCTGGAGCATCGGATTTCGATGAATATACCGGGTAACATTAAGTAACTGCTCGTCTGAAGTAATGCGAACAGCCTTGTACACGCCCTGAAAAAGTGGGCCTTCTCTTTTATATTTAGATTTCATATACATCGAATACCTGGTTGAAAATGAATTCATAAAACTATCGATTGATGAGGCGTCAGTCTGGTGCACGAGCATATGAAAATGATTAGGCAATAGGCAGTAGGAGATCAAACTGATAGTGGCTGAAAAATTATTAAGTCTTAATAGTTTAAGTGCAGAATCTTTTTACTTTAGCGTGGATTCCGAATTGCCGAGAATCTCGTAGAGATATTGGGTATCTTTGGGATGTAGATACGTTTTTAGGTAGTTTTGAAATACTTGGTAATCTTGCGAATCAAAAAAAATATTCCACTTGTTCACCCCTCGGTTGTATATATGATAGTAGCTGTCTGATATGTATTCTTTCAGCCTGTTCCGTGCCGGCATATTTATAGGATATTACAAACTATATCACAATTTTGCAAGGCCTGGCCTTGCGAGCTGAAAAATAAAAGATAATAATTATTAATACTTGATTATTTAAGTTGTTGTGTCAGGATAAACTTGAATATTATGCGCTCAAAAAGAAGATATGTAGAATATAGGATATAAATAAGTGAACTTAGCGAATGCCTACGAAGTCTATCTTGGGGAAATCTTTTCGGACTAAATCCCAAAACTTTTGGGAGAGGTTGGCAGAAAATTTTCCGTACTGTCCTTTCTCTGAGTGGCCACAGAGACGGCGCTCAAAGTCTCGGATGATATCGACTATATCGCTGCCCACTTTATTAAACTCAGTTTTATTTTTCTCGGGATTGAGCGCAAACGCATCATGGATAGGTTTAAACGCATCAAACTCAGCCTTGTGCTGCGTCATCATAATCTCAAAAAATTTTA
>CAZPNL010000004.1:0-1871 GCA_964588145.1 uncultured Gammaproteobacteria bacterium | reverse complement strand
TGTCAAAACAGGACAAATTCACAAATCACAATCTCAAAATCGAATCAAAACAAACCATTAAATCAAAATGTCAAAAATCCAAATCTGCCTGCCGGCAGGTAGGTGTCAAAACAAGTTTTGTTAAATCCAAAATCCCAAATCACAAATCCAAAATCACAAACAAAAAAACTATTAAATCCAAATGTCAAAGCTCAAATGCCAAAACAAACTTTTGAAAATCAAATACTAAATCACATGTTGTCATAAAGGTTTTAGCAAATATTCATATAATAAATGAAATTTACTAAACTTCTAAATTCTAAGCTCCTAAGCCTCTGGCCTTTCCTAAACTCTAAACCCTAAGCTCTAAACTCTTCTTTGACATTTTCTAGAATATATTATTTTTTGAGGCTTGGGCAAGAGGGAATTTTGGTTTATACTAATGGATGTGAAAAACAATACATTTACAACAAATGATGTAAAGCAGATATCTGTACTGGCAAATATCCCTGTGTCTCAATCAGAATCTGATGCCCTTGCGAAGGGCTTTACTACCACCATGGCTGTCGTGGCACAGCTTGCCACAATTGATGTAACTGGCGTTGAGCCAACCCATCAGGTGACAGGACTTACCAATGTCACGCGTGATGATGTTGTGGATGAGACACACATGTTCACCCAGGAGCAAGCCCTCTCTGGAGCTGCCAAAGCTCACAATGGATATTTTGTCGTGGGCCAAATTCTAGATCAAGAATAATATGAAATTAAATACTTTGACGCTGACTGATACCATAGCAAAACTCAAAAAGAAAGAAATTTCTCATGGTGAGCTGTACAAAGATACATTCGTGCAAATTGAGAGCCTCAATAGTTCTCTTAATATGTATCTATCGCTAGACAAGGATGCTGTTAAAAAAGCTGTTACTCAACTAGATACTCCATTAGCAGGGGCACCAATCGCAGTCAAAGACAATTTTCTCACACCAGATTTTCCTACAACTGCATCGTCAAATGTGCTCAAAGGATTTAAACCTCCATATGAATCAACCGTCACAAAAAAGCTTCGTGCTGCCGGTGGAATCATCGTTGGGAAAACAAATATGGACGCGTTTGCCCACGGCAGTAGTACAGAAACAAGTGACTTTGGACCCACGAAAAATCCTCGTAATCCCCAGTGTTTGCCAGGGGGTTCATCTGGTGGGAGCGCCGCAGCAGTTGCTTCTGATACCTGTATCGCAGCTTTAGGATCAGAGACAGCAGGATCTATACGCCAGCCTGCTGCATGGTGTGGCACAGTTGGTCTTAAACCTACTTATGGACGTGCGAGTCGCTATGGCATCGTGGCGATGGGCTCATCACTAGACTGTCCAGGCCCAATGGGAAAGTCTGTGGCAGATGTGGCACGTCTCTTTAATATAATTGTGGGTGGCGATAAGTATGATGGAACCACAAGCCACGCGCCTGTGCCAGACCTAACTAAGTCCCTTGGAAAAGGTGTCAAAGGTATGAAAATTGGTGTGTGTTATATAGATCACCCAAAACTCAAGGGGACTCCAGTGGACAAAGCCACAGCTGATGCAGCAAAAGTATTTGCTAGCCAAGGGGCAGAGGTGTCTGTGGTGCCACTTTCGGATAGTTTGAAAAAAGGTTGTATCCTCAATCCTGACTATGCCATTGGCGTATATACTGTGGTGCAACGCAGTGAGGTGAGTAGTAATCTGGCACGGTTTGATGGCATCCGCTATGGCCACCCCAGAAGTGCATTTGGTGCAGAGGCGAAGCGCCGGATCATGCTCGGTACATTTACCCTTTCCAAAGGATATGCTGACAAATATTATGTCCGTGCCCAGCAGGTACGGAGTTTGTATATCAAAAACTTTCAAGATTTATTT
>CAZPNL010000003.1:47686-56918 GCA_964588145.1 uncultured Gammaproteobacteria bacterium | reverse complement strand
TTTTATAGCCATATCAGCACTCGTGTTCCTCAGGTTGAAGAAGGATCAAGGGTAAGGTTATTTTTAATATCAATACTTTTTTTGATTGTTTGATTAATGACTCTTTTATTAATCTCCTTGTAATAGTTGGTAATTCTTTATAATCTGTGGTGTCTGTTTCACTTCATAGGATTATTTCTTCAGAGAGTTTGTCTTTCAATGTTCAAACCACATTGTATTGAGCTGCTTTTTTTGGTATGTAATCAGTTCGAGAATTTACGAATTGGATTTATAGTATTCAAGGAAGTAATAGATAATTTTGAGGTTGTTGAGGGCAACTTATGCTCATATTTTTAATTATTATGTGCTGACTTTATCTATAGTACCTTGCCCTGTGATGGGGTGCTGTAATTATTATGTATATGTAGATATGTGAAGATTATTTAATAAAATAAATCCCACAAGGGATTTATTTTAATTGGATTTGGATTTTAGTAATTATTCTGTAACTACTATCGTTCCCTTTTGTTCAGGTTTGAATTGATTGTGGTACCCGTAAGTGCCAGGTTTGTCAAAAATATGTACAAGTGTTGAGTTCACATTGAATAATCCTAGATTTAATTCAGGATACAGTTTGTTTGTTGGATAATCATCTGAATTCACACTAGATTTTGGCATTGTGCTTTTGTTTGTCCAACGCACAGCCATACCCTTTTTTACAGTGAGACTGGCTGGTTCAAAGCCTTTATCTGTAAGAGTAACACCATCTTCTTTAGGCACTTCTGCTGAAAGAGTTTGTGGTTTATTTGTTTCTGTTGGAGTCGTTGCTACGGATTTTGCATTGCGATTCCAGCTATATGCTATACCTACAAGAACAACGAGTACGAGAGCTCCAATTGCTAACAATTTTAGTTTGTTTGGGTTCATATAATTTCACCTAGCTCGATCTGCCTATATGTATATCACACGAGCTTAGGATTTTTCTCTATATCCTTAGTCTCTAAGTCTATAAAGTATACACTCATATTATGGAGTTATTGCCCATAAATCAACAAGCAATTTGTCACGTACTGATGCTAAAAATAATATTTTAGTTTACCAAAATTTGTTTCTCGAAATCTGCGCCTCAATTTGTGCATTAACATCTTCTCTATTTTCAATATTTGCTAGGTGACCTGCATTTAGTATGTGATGCATTGTGACATTTTGGATATTCTTACATAGGATTTGTGCAATATCATGATAATATGTGAGATCAGATTGTCCAACAAGGATAGCAGTCGGAGCCTTGATTTGTGCTAATTGTGTCCGTGCGCTAGGTAACAGTTTTTGTCGTGGGTCTTGGTGGAGCCAATGCCACCCAGAATAGCTACCTACACAGTGTTGAAGGATTTTTTGGGCTTGTGGATTTGATACTGCTGATGCGAATACGTTATGGTTGATCCAGTTTGTTTTTGCCTTGATTATTCCCCCTTCTTTCGCTTGTACATTCCAGTCCACTGTGCTTTTATAGCCTCCAAGTGAAGAATTTATGAGCGTGAGGCTTTGTACGTTTTCAGGATGTGTGATGGTAAAATCAATTGCCACCTCACCTCCTAACGAAAGCCCAATAATGTGTGCTTTAGTTAAACTCAAGTGCTGTAAAAGTGTATAGAGATCATCGTGATGACTGTAGGTTTCTCGGGGTGGTGGTGACAAGCCAAAACCACGCATATCATAACTTAATACAGTGTGTGTATGTTTGAAGACATCTACTTGAGGCTTCCAGATTGTGTGATCTAGTGAAAAACCATGGAGAAAAACAATTGGTTCTCCTTTTCCAACAATTTCCCAATAGATTTTACCTTTATTGTAATTGAAATATCCTGATTTCATATGTACATGATATCAAATATGTTTCGTAAATTTTGAGGCTAATCTCGTGATGTATTTTAGATGGTTAATAATTGTTTGAATGAAGCGCTGGGTAGGTCCGTGGTATAATTTGAAAAGAGCGTCTGTAGCTCAGTGGATTAGAGCATCTGTCTTCGGAACAGAGGGTCGGGGGTTCGAGTCCCTCCAGGCGCACATTCTACTGATGCTGGAGGTTCGCCCCGTATATATAATTTATATAGAGCGGGGCGCCCCTTACCAAAAATAAAAATAAAAAGGGGCGATTCCTCCCGGGGGCACAATATATATTAGGGGTTTTCCCCGTATATATTGTGTAAAAGTAGCGGGGCGCCCCTTTCAAAAAATAAAACAGAAGGGGCGAGTCCCTCCAGGCGCACTCAAAATTACGTGGTATACGGTAATTTTTGAGTGTAAACACAAAAGATTGCTATGTGGTTTCTGTATATTGTCGAATGTTCAGATAATACATTTTATACAGGAATATCAAATGATGTTTTGCATAGAGTGCAGATACATAATGAAAATGATAAGATCGGTGCCAAATATACGAAGCTCCGTAGGCCTGTTGTCCTAAAATTTAGTATAGCTGTTGGCACACGGGGTGAAGCTACAAAGTTAGAACGTAAAGTAAAAAAATTATCGAGAATAAAAAAGATGGCTTTAATAGAAAGCTATCAAAGTGGTAAAATAGTTTCCTTGATAAATTTATGAGCCGCTAGCTCAACTGGCAGAGCACTTCCCTCTTAAGGAATCGGTTCCGAGTTCGACTCTCGGGCGGCTCACTAAATGATACATCGGTAGAGCACCCCGCCACAGCGGGGCGGTTGGCGATGTTGTCCTCCTGCGCTCACTTATATCCGAGTTCGTTTACTCAAAAATCCCACTTTGGGATTCATGAGACTTCTCGGGCGGCTCACATAATGATAGTTTGGTAGAGCACCCCGCCATAGCGGGGCGGTTGGAGGTTGATTGATGTGAAACCCGCATTTGCGTGCCGAGTCCTCCTGAGCTCACAAGTATCCGAGTTCGTTTTCTCAAAAATCCCACTTTGGGATTCTTGAGATTCCTCTGGCGGCTCACATAAAGATTGTTGGGCTTAATAGAACTAATTTGTTGGTAAAAGTGTAGTTTCTTCTTGTAAATACGCTCTAAATCTTCTCGTTATGTTTTGAAGTTTTTTTTAGCACGCTTGGTCTGAACGGATAGCTCCAGTTGAGGATGTTTTAATGTGTCTGCAAGAGCCAGTTGAAGTGATGATTTCTACTTCTTGAGCGCCACTTGTGCTGATTTGTTGAGATTTTATGGTTGCTCCAGGATATTTTGTCAGTATTGCACTTGGGAGTACTCCTGGTCCCCCTTTGGCTGAAGCGCTCGAAGTAGGGGTTGGTGTAGCGGTAGGTCTGGGTGTAGGTGTTGGGGTTGGAGTTGCAGTGGGTCTAGGTGAAGGCGTGGCAGTGTTGCCGGGAGCCTGAGTAGGACCTGGTGTTGGGGAGCTTGTAGGAACGGCGGTAGGTCTGGGCGTAGGTGTTGGGGTAGGTGCAACGACTGAGCCGATAATGCCAATAAGATACCTGGCTAATTGATTATTTGCATTTGTACTGTGGTTGCCTCCCTTTCCACCTTTTGTATTGTATGCGGTAGTAGCTTCTTTACCACAATATGCAGTGATGATACTTACGCCACCTGGGTGCATCGATAGATATGTAGTGACATTGTATACTTTGTTTGAAATTATGATCCAACAATCAGAAGCAGTATTGTGTGTAGCTACAACAACCGTAGTAAGCGTTTGTTGAGTAGCCGTGGGTATAGGGGTAGGTATACTTGTGGGAATGGCGGTTGGTAAAACTACGAGTATAGAAGTTGGTGTTGGCGTGGGTGAATGCGTCGGTATTGGTGTGGGTGTTGCGGTAGTACCCGGTATCTGTGTAGGGCCAAGTGTGGGTACAGCTGTGGGAGCAGGTGGTAGTGTCGGTATGGGTGTTGGCTGTGGCGTATTTGTGGGTGCAGGAAGAGGATTGATAACAGTACCAAGTGAACCCACAGTATATGAGCCTAGAAGTGATTGGGCATAGCTTGAGTGTCCACGTCCCGGGTTTACATCTTTTGTATTAAATGCATTTGTGCCATCACGACCGCAATACGGCGTGATGACGTCTACCCCACCCGGATGCATCACAAGATAAGACGATATATTGTATACGGTATTTGAAATAATGAGCCAACAATCATCTGGGGTATTGTGTGTACTGACTGCAGCTGTCGAAAGGGTAGATCCTGGTATAGGACTGGGTGTTGGTGTAGCTTGTCCGCTATTTCCAGGTGAGGTCGTATTTGAGTTATTTGAGGTACCAGTTGAGGTATTTGTTGTAGTATTTGTAGAGGTTCCTGTTGATTTTTGTGTTATGAGATTTGTTAAGAATTGAGACACATTTGGTTGTTGGGTAGTTAGTGTATTTGAAGAAGTGGTAGGAGTATTTATTTGTGTTTGCGTGCTTGCGGAATTTTGTGAGGTACTACTCATATTGAGCGTCGTGCCTACAGCACCTACTAAATATTGTGGCAGCATAGCATTTGCTGCCCCCGAGTGTTTGGCGGTGGGTGTTTTATCTTTTGTATTATACGCATTGGTACCATCGCGACCACAATATGGGCTCATGGTAGCTGCTCCTCCAGGATGTAGTGTGAGAAATGGTGTGAAATAATATACGTTGTTATTTAATATCATCCAGCAATCGCTTGTAGTGCTATGTTTTGCTATTTCTACTGGAGTTAAGGAAAGTTGTGCAGGAGTATCTAACCGTGTTGTGTTTGAGGTAATTGCCTTATTTGTTTGCTGGCCTGGACCGATACCTAGTGTAAAAAGTTTTGCTTCTTCTGTACGTTTTACATATACAGTCGAAGCTCCTGCCACAGAACCCATAAACAGCACAAAACTGCCAAGCGTTATGCCTACGAGAAGTTTGATTTTTCTATTCATTGGACCGTGATAGATTCAAGTACTATGTCTTCTACAGGTAGTCCTGTGGGTGTTAAAGGTTGTGCTTCGATCAGGTGGACTACATCCATGCCCTTTGTGACATGACCTATGATTGTGTGTTTGCCTACGAGCCAGGGGGTGTCTTGCGTAACAATCATAAAGTGGCTTCCATATGTGTCGACAGCACTACCTGATAATGCCACAGTTCCTTCGGACATTTTGTCTGTGAGCTTATACTCATTATGAAATACCGCAGAAGTACCACCTTGTCCCCAAAGTGCTTTGAGTCCTGAATCTTTGGTAAGGGGATCCCCGCCCTCAATGAGAAGCCTAGGTACTACACGGTGAAATTTGGTGCCATCATAAAATCCACTCCGTATGAGTCGAGTAAATTGTGCGACAGGAAATCGCATACTTCTATCTAAGGTAATAGTGATATCACCCTTGTTTGTTTCTATTTGCACAACACTGCCAACATCTTCGTCGTTTATGACAAGCACTGGTGGATACCAATATGTATAGAGGATATATGCTCCACTCGCAGCACCTATACCAAGAAGGAGCATAATTACTGCTATGACGATGAACCATTTGCTTCGAAGAAATGAATTATGAGGAATATCAGTAAGTAAATTTTTTAGTTTTTTCATATATATAAATAGTATGCTATGCTTTTAAATATGATGCAACTATTGGGAAAATTAGGTATACCACTACTCTATATCGCCTGCATCGTGCCTGTTATTTTGTGGATTCCCAGTGGGTCTTTTGCAAATCTTACTGAGCTTTTGCGGAGCGCAAGCCAAGTGACGGGACTCGTAGGCACGGTGCTACTCTGTCTAAATTTTCTTCTGACTGTACGAGCTGGTTGGCTTGAGTCACTTTTTAGTGGCCTCAACCGCATGTATATTATTCATCATGTCATAGGTGCACTTTCTTTTGTATTACTTATGGTGCATCCGATGTTTATGGTCTGTAGTTATCTGACGATCTCTTTGCAGGCAGCAGCTACACTGATACTTCCAAATTTAGCAAATTACCCGCTACTGAGTGGCTATATGTCATTAATTACAATGATTATATTGCTTATTATTACTTTTTACCTCATGCTTGAGTATGATATATGGAAAAAGACACATCAGTGGCTAGGATTGGCGCTCTTTTTTGCTGCAATTCATATTGCGACAAGTCCTACCACGCTTGAATCAAATCTCTGGCTCCGTGTGTACATATATACGAGTCTCGTGATTGCGGTAGTTTCATTTTTATATACAAAATTCTCTACCCATGTGGGTGTTAGTGTGACATGGTTTACGGTAGAACAGTTGCAACAACTACATGATGCTACTGCACTGTATCTTAAGCCAAAGCGACATATGCCGCGCTTTTTTCCTGGACAATTTATGTTTTTAGAGTTTCGTCATAGAGGGATACTCAAAGAATCTCATCCGTTTTCAATCGCCAGTGCCCCACATGAGCCAAATATGCTATTTATAACAAAGCCAGTTGGAGATTTTACGGAACAAATACGACTTGCAGATCCTGGGGCGCTCGTAAAAGTCCAAGGTCCATATGGACATTTTAGTTATGTGTTTCATCCACGTGTCAAGCAGCTGTGGGTGGCAGGTGGGATAGGAGTCACGCCTTTTATGAGCATGCTTCGATCGCTGGGCCCTAACCATAGATTTGACATAGTATTTGTCTACTGTGTGTCTACCCCTGAGGAAGGAATATTTTCAGCAGATCTGACTCTTCTTGCACAACGAATACCAAATGTGCATTTCCAGACTTGGGTAAGTAAGGTTCAAGGGAGATTGACAGGCGATATATTAAATTTTATTACTAAAGATATACCTGAGCGTGAGATATTTATTTGTGGACCACCACCGATGATGAAAAGCCTTAAGGTACAGTTAGCAAAGCATGGTGCCAAGCCAGGGAGAGTGCATACTGAAGAGTTTGCGATGAATTAAAAGAAACATGCGAAGTTGAATACAATAAAACGGTGAAAATATATTTAGAAATATTTTATAGCTCTTTATTATGTAGTATTAGATAATCTCTTCTTTTTTGGCACGAATGAAGCGTATCCATTCTTCTGCCACTTCAAAGATAACCTTGAGTGGTGCTTCGAGAATAAAATCAAATAAAAATATAAAGACATTTATTTTTGCTATTTCGCTGCTGAGCAAATGACCTGCTCTCAGGACAGGTAGAAAAAAGAGATCAAAAACTGGTCCTAAAAAGCCTTGTCTATCTACCATTTCGTATTCTTTGGCAGACTGCTTGATGCGGTAGGCAAAAAAGCTTACTAAAGTGACGAAAAAGACAAATATAATTTGGCTCGAAATATTAAAATGTAATTTACCTAAAATAAACATGATGAGGCCAAACGAGAGTACAAATGTGACAAGATAAATGATCGTAAAAATTGCGGTGAGTATAGGTCTTGTATTGAGGCTGACTGCGGTAAATATATTTTTTTCATTTTTCAGATCATCAAAGTGATATACAATAGTAAAAATTCTATCGATGAGTCTACGGGTATTGTCAGCTCCTGGTACCGTGATAAATCCGGCGATCAACGCCATAAATAGCGGTGGAAAAAACATATTTATGCTAAGTGGTAAATAATCAATCTTTTTGGTGATAAATAAATCCATAGGGAGCTCAAGTGCCATTGCAAACACCATTTTTGTCAGAAATATATAGATAAAGCTACGAACTACAGCGGTACGAACTTTTTTACCAGTTTCTTGATATCTTTTTGTGGCTATTTCGGCAAGTTTTTGCTCAAATTTGTGTTCATCTGCGATGATAGTTTCTGCCTCACCATTTGTTTCAGAGAAAAAGTCTCGGAGGAGAAAGTATGGGGGCATTTGACGTCTGACAAAACGGAACAGTTCATCCCCATTTGGGTGCTTGAGTGCTCCTCGAATGAGTTGGGTTGTCTCAACAAAGGTTTTTACCTCTATGTTGTGATTGGTTTTTGGATCAAACCATTCTGGGAGGACGTTTTTGAGTAAATGATACGTAATGATTTGATCATCTGCATGTGCAAATGCTCGCTCGACCGCTATGTAGGTGATCATATTGACGAGACGCTCATCAAAATGATCCATACGTATAGTGGGACGTATCGCCTGATACACAAAATCATTGAGTGCTTCTCTTTTGTGCGCTGGTACCAGTGACTCCTCTATCTCAGAGGATAATAAGCCAACGAGTGTGTCCCATTTGAGTCCACTAGTACTCTCGATATGTGGGCGGACTGCTATGTATCTATCTATAATTTTTTGAAGTTCGTGCAGTTTTTCATCATTTATGAGGGAACTGTCTATGTATCTGGCCCAGAGGAGCTCTGTAACGAGGTTTTCCGCTAAACTCGCAGTTACGGTATCAAACATGAGCCTGCGTTTGATAATGCGTTCTATAGAGGCTCTTCGTACCAAGTGATCTGCGCGGAATTCGACGGCATTTCTGGCCTTTTCATAGATTGTGGCCAGAGCCGATACCGTGCGACTGACGGCAAATCGTCCTGACTCGCGACTGGTATGTCCACGCTCGGCAAATACCCCCACAAGTGCCTGTACGACCGGTGATAAACTCATATATCTTTATATTATAGTCGATATTTGGCTAGGATGATAGATTTGAGGCTAGGGGCAGTTCCCGATTTATATCGGGAATACTGCCCCTTGTGCCGCATTTGCTGATTAATTTTTATCAGATGCGGCCTATAATTTGGTTATGTTTAGCTAGTTCGATTTTGATTATTTTTATGGCTGGAAGGAGTGATTCCTTAATTACAAAATTTGCATCTTTTTCCACTCCCCCTTTGGGATTGATAGCAATGCTTGTGCCTACAAGCTCAAACATTTGCTTATCTGAGGGAGAATCACCTATGGAGATAGATTGGTCTCGTGAAATATCTAACTTATTAAGTAAGCGTTCCAGCTCAATTTTTTTAAAAGATAGGCCTGGAAAATCAGCTTCAGATATGCCTATGATTGTGTCGTTCTTAATATGCGGCTTGGAGCCAATGATATAGTCAACGTGTAACAGTTTTTGATAATAATTTAGGATAGGTAACATGTTACCTGAGACAAGGATAGTTATAAAATTTTGAGCTTGTGCAAATTCACATAATTCTTTTGCTCCGGGCATGAGGAATGTGTTTTCTGAAAGCTTCTCATAGAGTTTTGCAAGCGTTAATCCTTTGAGAAAATTTATACGAGTTATTAGCGGAGTGAGTCCAGATATTTTACCGGCATGAAAATCAGGATTGAGCTGTACGCTTTCCCTTTCTCTCCCCACAAGTTTACAGGCGATATCGAGGAGATCATCTGTAACGAGTGTTCCATCAAAATCGAGGATGAG
>CAZPNL010000003.1:0-47586 GCA_964588145.1 uncultured Gammaproteobacteria bacterium | reverse complement strand
TTTGGGATTTGTTATTTGGAATTTGTGATTTTCTCTTGGGGTGGCTGACGGGATTCGAACCCGCGACATCCTGCTCCACAAACAGGCGCTCTACCGCTGAACTACAGCCACCATGAGTATTTATTATAGCGTATTTAGGGCTTCTTTCCCAGGGCGTGAGGCTAAAAAGACTTATTTACTGGTAAAAAGACCAACGACATTGCGTGGTGGAAGCTGCATAGCGCTCACAAAATCTCCAATTTCAGCTTTGCCATTGCGATTGTAGTCAAATGGCCAGAACCTTTTAAGCGTGATCTGGGTATTTTCAGGGGCTATAGTGACAAATTCTTGTCTTGGGAGGTAGTATGGTACAAGAGCTACGACTCTGTATATTTTCCCAGGTACGACGTTTGTCAGACCAGTGACGTAAAGCATTCCAGAATTGACCTCTAGGCCTTCGAATTTATGTACGATTGCATCCCCATCATAGACGATGACACTCACATCTGATGCCTTTGAAGTGGCACGAAATCCCAATTGAACTTTAATTGTCAGTGATGGTGGGGGCACCACAGATACTGTTTTTTTGGTTAACACAAGTTCTTCTCCTCCACCGACGAGAGAAGCAATGATTTCCTGTTGACCTACTTTTTGCGGAGTTTTGATGTGATATACAAATACGCCTTCTGACCCTGGCTCCATATCAGGTACAGACTCTGCGATATAGCTTATTTCACCATTTTGACTCGAAAGTGCGAGTTGATAGCCTGATCTACTCGATAAGATGGCTTGACCTGTATTTTTTACTCGTCCTGACAGAGTATAGGTTGAATCAACTACAAGTTTGTCAGGTATTAGTGTATCTAAAAGTTGATATGAATGTCGTATCTTTGGTTTTGCGTTTACTTTAGGCAGGCTTTGATATATAAGTGCGTGTGGATATAGCTCCCGTGAGCCAAATTTGATCCATGAAAAGTGATCAAATGGTACATCTTGGTAGGAATAGACAAAGGGAGTAATAGCTACGATCCGATTATCTTGCCAGAGTCCATTTGATAACTGTGTGAGAAACGTGCCTACCATATCGCTCGTATAGTAGCCAGGGATAAAGTTTTTCCCTCCCGTCGTGACCCATCCAGTTTCTGTGATGAAAACTGGAAATGGATTTTTTTGAAGACCTAATTGTCTCAGGTAATCTAATTCCCACTGAAAACTTGCAATTGTACCCTTCCCTCGGGCTATGGGAGAGCCAGAAAAGGCTGGGTTTGGATAGCTATGCGAATTCCAACCATCCATGAGTTTTACTATTTCAGGTTTGTATCTAATCATCCTACGCAGATATTCTGAACCCTCCAGGCTCGCGCCATCTGATATGGCAGACATATCTAACCCTGCGGGAAGTATGTAAAAATCCTCACTACGTTCTTTTAACTTTGTTGCCAGTTGCACAAAGATATTTGCATATCCTTCGGGATCAAGTATCCCTCCCCATTCTTTCGCATGATTAGGCTCGTTGAAAAGTATGACGTATCTATTTTCTGTTGGCCAGTTGAGACTATCTAGAAAAGTTACCCAGTCTCTGATGCTCGTATCAGAAGGAGGCATCCACAGCGGTCCTCTGGCTTCACCTGCTAATCGTACAAGAGGAATCAATTTTTTTCTTCTGAGGAGATTAAATCGTTCTTGCCATTTTTCTGTATTACGATCTGTTTCGGGGATGACGATTGTTACATATCCCCAGCTACCACCACTACTATTTACGAGATCAGCAGCGTCGTCAATATCGTTTGGGTCAGCCAGATGTATGCCGTATTTATTGTTCTCTCGTGAAAGTGGGTCGTAGAGGGCAATGCAATTAGTGGGAAAAATAAACAATATGCATAAGATAAGCAGGATGCATTTTTTCATGAAAGACTTTTTATTAATAGACGAAGTTTGATCATAATTAGTGAAATCTTTTAAACAATATTAACAATCGGATTTTCGTAAATGAAAATTTTCCTACCGACAATCGAAGCCCCAGCCTTCGCCAGGCCTGCCTGCCGTCAGGCAGGGCTACGGCCGGCAGGCGAAACTCGAAATTCATCATTCTTCAAACCTCAAACTTCAAACGACAAACGGCAGAACTAAGCTTCTAAGCTTCTTTCTAAACTCTAATCACTAAACTCTTCTCATGCGCTCCCAGCAGGAATCGAACCTGCAACCTCCCCGTAAATTCCTCAATATGCGTTCTCGGAGAGAATCGAACTCTCATCTAACCCTTAGAAGGGGCTTGCTCTATCCATTGAGCTACGAGAACAATTTTATATTTAATCCCGTATTTACGGGTTGCTCTATCCGTTGACCCCGTCACATACGGGGCATGCTATGAGAGCTTCCTAATAATTATATAATCTACCGGCTCGACATCCCGTTTCAACGGGGCGAGAACTTAGTATTCATTTTTATACCCGAATTTACGGGGTGCTCTACCCGCCTTGACCCTCATTCTCGTCAAAGCGAGGCAGACTTGTTAATCCCGTCAGAGACGGGGCATGCTATGTGAATCTATTAACATTATACTGCTTTTTGGTTATAAATCTCGTTTTAGCGAGATAAAAATGCTATGCTCCCCTGAATATTCCGATAACGTATTGTGCCTTGAAATTAATTATTATGTATCCAATAGCAACCTCATTTTAACTCAGATAACACTGTATAATTATAACAGGTCAAACTTAAGAGAAAATTAATGGTATATTTGAACTTATAAAGAATTAAGTGGAGATATGGCTGATAACATCAGTCCAGATAAAATATATCCAAAAAGCAAGATTGATGCAGCCGTACATACAAGTGGTAAATAGATAAATTGTTTAGGCTGATTTCTCCACCTCATAGATACTATTCCAACTCCTATATCAGTTATACCAAGCAAAAATAATATTCCGTGCAAAGTGCTAGATACTGCTTGAGATTTTGAAGCGATTCCAAAGTCCGCATACATACTTTGAATCTTAGATGAAACAATGAAGTAAAAAAGTAAACTTGTAATCGTACAGATACCACCAATTCCTATTGAGGCTAAGGAAAGTATTTTTGATGAATTTGACATACCAATTTTTTTATGAGGCAGACGATTGAAATTCTTTTTTTGCTATCGTTTAGGGAATATAGTCTGCCTCCCCATTGCCCGATTCTCTATTTTTTTGAGCGGATGAGGGGAACCCCTTTCACTACCGTTCAAGGGACTATAGTCGGACCCCCCCAAACTGTCCGATTCCTAATTTTTTTTTGAGCGGATGAGGGGAACCCCTTTCACTACCGTTCAAGGGACTATAGTCGGACCCCCCCAAACTGTCCGATTCCTAATTTTTTTTTGAGCGGATGAGGGGAATCGGACCCCTGTAGCCAGTTTGGAAAACTGGTACTCTACCATTGAGCTACACCCGCCTACGTCCCGCTAAGGCGGGACTACGGCGGGCAAGCCCGCTTTTGTGACACCCTAGCTACTTCAAATTCACCTCGCTAAGGCGGGACTACGGCGGGCAAGCCCGCTATTATTCCGCTTTTGCTCAGAACAGTTTCCCTAGCATAGTATTGAAGTTATTAGATTCGTTTATTTACCTCAAACGACCAGCTTCAAACTACAAACGTTACTTTCTAATTTTACCTGATTTTGGGTTGAATGCAAGATATACTCACTCACTTGAGGATTTAATTTGTGCGAAATTTGACCGTATCCCCTACCTTAAGGCCGAGTTTTGCCACCTGCCCGGCGTTGAGCTCGAGCACTTTATCTACTGGTACTTTTGGTGAAACGGTTTGTAGGGGACCATCACTTGCAGGAGGCAGGACATTTTCTGTGATATCTGCAATGGTATTTCCATCTATCCAGACAAAGTCTAAGGGAAATTGCATCCCCTTCATCCAAAATCCATGTTTTTCTTTGGTATCGAATGGAAATACCATTCCTGTATCCTCAGGCATACTCGATCGATATCCTAGTCCTTTTTGCTTTTGATCAGGGGTGACTGCAACAAGAAGCTTAATGGTTTTTCCATTCACCAAAAGCTCTGGTCCTAAAGGATTTGATTTGTAGTAGAAGGCTGCAATAACAATGTATATGAATAGCATTATAGCTGCTCCATACTTTGCCCATTTTGGGATGAAATTCCAGAGAGAGCGTAAGTCTTGGGAAACTGTTGTTATTTTATCTTCTTCAGTTTTCATAACTTAAAGTTGCTTTTTATAATATATTTAACTTTCTCCATGTATAATACTACATATGAATACTTCATTGGCGACAGAATATATAAAAAAGTATATTGAGGTAAGTAATCCTCTATTTGAGAGCTTTGCAAATAGTCAAATACATGCAGCGGAAGAGATTGATCCATATCTTTTGCCTTATGTTGAGTATTTTTTTACAATTTCAAGGCTTGGGAAAAAAATTCGTGGCGCACTTTTTTGTTTGGGATATGAGCTTTGTGGTGGGGAAATTACCAATGATATGTATCAAGCAAGCTTTGCTCCGGAACTTTTTCATGCTGGCGCACTGATCCATGATGACATCATGGATCAGAGTCCACTCCGAAGAGGTATAGAGAGTTTTCATGTGTGGGCGGCAAAGGCTAATCATAGAGATAAACATTTTGGTGTATCGCAGGCAATACTTGCGGGTGATTTGGGATACTTTTATGCGTATGAAGCACTGAGTGGTTTGTCGTTACCTGCTAAACAACTATTTGATGCAACTAATCTGTTTTCACAATACATACGACGAGTCGTACTTGGACAAATGCTTGATACAGCACGTGCTCTGGAAATCTCCCAAGAGCGAATTTTAAATGTCATGAAATACAAAACCGCAGAATATACAGGGGTAATGCCGCTTTTGATGGGTGCTACACTTTCAGGTAATCTTACGCCTGCTTTGGAACAATTACTTACAGAGTATGGTATGGCTTTTGGTTGGGCATTTCAGTTGCAAGATGATACATTGGGATCATTTGGTGACGAACAAATAATGGGGAAATCCGCGAGTTCAGATATTGTCGATGCCAAACAGACGTTTTTAGTATGTAATGCTTTAATGCTTGGTGCTGATAATGATACAAAACGACTTAAAACATTATATTCCCAAAAACAAATAGACAAGCAACATGTTGAGGAAGTAAAGGATATATTTGTGAGGTCTGGAGCTTTGACTCAAACAAAGAAGCTAATTGCCGACTATGTAACTACGGCAAATAATGTTATTGAGCAAATGAAGGTTACAGCGGATTATAAAGCTTTGCTTCACTCATTTTTAACTCTGATTAGCCAGAGATCTTCTTAAGTGTGTATTGTAAAATATGGTCGGGATGGCCAGATTCGAACTGGCGACCTCACGCTCCCAAAGCGTGCATTCTAGCCAACTGAACTACATCCCGACTAAATCTTTCAATAGCATTATAATTTCGTAAAAATTACGGAACAAAGTGTGCATCGCGTCTAACGCGATAGGGACGTTTGACGTCCCATTCTAGCCTCCGCCAGCTTGCGATGAACTACATCCCGTAAAGCACAAATTTAAAATTTAAATTGCAAAAAGTAAAATTAGATAGATTTATATTGTACAGTATTTTTGTTTTATTTTCTAACTTTCCAACTATAGTTTGATTGAATTTCTTGAATCTTATATTGGTTAAGCAGTTCTATAATTTCCCAAAGGTCATTTTCATTTTGGAAATTCATTTCATAATCCTTAGAATCTTTAGATTCAATATTGCTAAATATAATTTTGTTATTAGTGAAAATGCTTATTCCAAATTCATTGTTATGGAGCGCAATATCAGGATGTTCAGTGTCGATTTTTTTAAGACTTGAAAGAGCTTGTGAGACCTGTGTTTTAGATGGGCTGCGAATCATAGCTCCATCACGAGTGGTTAATATGAGGGATCGATATTTTTTAAAATAATCAAATATCATAATTTTATTTAATCTTAGTGGTCCGAGTGGGAATCGAACCCACATGGTGTTGCCACCACAGCATTTTAAGTGCTGCGCGTATACCTATTCCGCCATCGAACCTTTATATCTTTTATTTTTTCCTCTATGTGTGGACTGTAGGCTGTGACAGTTCGGACATAGAATTCTTAAATTAATAAGTCGATTATCAAATTTATTGCCGTTGATATGATCAAGTTCTACTGGAATTCTACCATCAATTGTTCTTTCTGACCAACCACATATTTCGCAGATTGGCATTTTTATTTTCGCTTGAAAAAGTCTTTTTTTCAATTTAAAACTTTGAAAATCACTGTTTTCTACTAATATTTTGTTGAGTGACAATCTATTTATACCAATACCTGTTTTATTTTTACTCCAACCTTTCCCCTTTATATGCGATATATCAAACTTATACTGCTTGATATATTTTTGTATTTGGGTGTAATTTCCGCCTGCTGCCTTTAAGTTTAGCTTTTTTAATATCTGACGAATACTTATGGATTCTGATATAGCTATTTTGAGCTGAGTTTTAGTCCATTTTCGTTTACGATAATATGGTACAGGCATAAGCACATTATATCATTTACCGTTGATATTTACCTCAACTGTGTTCATTATAAATATTAAAATTCTATGAAATCCGTTGAGCGTAAAAAAACTAAAAAAACCATTGCACTTCTCTATCACTATGTACCCAAGGAGATTACGGAGGAGTACTTTAGCAAGGAGCATGCACTTGTAGACAATCAAACAGATGAGATTGTGCAGTACATGGAGCGACTTTTCAAGAAAAAGGGATTCAAGGTACAGATCATACAGGTACAGCCAGATGATTTGTCGGACCTAAAAAAGTTAAAGGCAGACTTTGTCTTTAATCTCGTAGACAGTAAGGCTATGGAAGTACAGATTGCCAAGATTCTCAAGCGTCTGGAGATTCCCTATTCTGGTTCGTCTTTTGAAGCTATCAAAACCTCAAATAACAAAGTGCGTACCAAGCACATGTTTGACAAAAATAGTCTCCCTACTCCTCAATACACAATTATTAAACTAAAAGATAAATTGAGCAAAAGTCTCGTACCCTCCAAGTATCCAGTCATCGTTAAGCCGGCGTTTGAACACTGTAGTATCGGTATTACGAACAACTCTATAGCGCGCACATATGAGCAGTTTAAAACAATTGTTCGTAGGCTGCGCAAGGAACATAAGCAGGCATTGCTTGCTGAAGAATTTATACCCGGCAAAGAACTGCAGGTGACGGTACTTGAAACACCTGACAAGACATTTGCACTTCCTATAGCTGAGATTGCGTTTAGGGAAGATAAAGGCAAAAACAAATGGAATATCTATGGATTTGATGAAAAATGGAGCAAACACTTGCCTGCATATAAAAGTTGTCACTTTGTAGCTCCTCCTAAGAAGCTTGGAGTGAGCGTAGATCAACAAATTAAAAAGGACGCTGTTCGGGCGTTTTATGCTCTAGGCCTCCGTGACTATGCTAGATTTGACTTGAGGTACAATCCCGAAAAGGAGCATTGGTATTTCCTGGAGGCTAATGCCAATGCTGGCTTTGATCCAAATCCTCGTGATGCGATGACAGTGTCTATCAAGGCACATGGGATGACGCTTGATGATTTTGTGATGCAGATAGTGAAAAATTCGATTCAGTAAAGCAGTAGGTTACAAGCATCAAATCCGCCAGCCGGAGGACAAATTCAATACAAATTACAAATTACAATTTTCAAAAAAGTTTACTGCTGTTCAACTTGATACTTGATATTTGATAGGTGATACCAATGCTCGACAACAGACGCTTGATACATGACGCGTGATATGCAGCTATTGACACCTGTCTGCCCGCCGTAGCCATGACGAAGTCGGGACACCTGACGCATGATGCCTGAAGCTTGACGCAGCCCATTTATTCTTCCTTTCTTGACCTTCACTGCCTAAATCGATATAGTGTCCCTACGATGATTGCGCTCATACTTTTTGTTATTTTTGGTGTGGCTTTTGCCTATTTTGCTACGCAAAATACAACTCCCATCGATATTCGTTTGCTAGGTGCAAATTACTCAGGTATACCTACTTATATGGCAATTTTAGCAAGTCTTACCCTAGGCCTGATTATTGGTTCACTTTTGTATATGGTTAAAGCTATCTCGACTATGTTTTCCCTCAAGGGACGCGACAAAGGGCTCAAAGAGGCACAAAAAGAAAATGTTGAACTTACCAAAAGAATTCACATATTAGAACTTGAAAACACACGTCTAAAAACGCGGCTTGGTGAAGAAAATGTCGATGATGATTCTCTTTAACCCTAAAGCACCATGGGCATACTTGGTAAAATCTGGAAACAATTAGGGCTCCCAAAAGATCTACAACTGCGGGTGATGCGTGTTGTCCAAGATGAGTTTCTTGTGGGAACAACAGGAATCATACTAAATGATAAAAATGAGATTTTACTCGTTCGACATACGTATCGGGGTGACTGGAGTCTCCCTGGTGGGTATCTGCATGCTAAAGAGCATCCTAAAGAAGGTTTAGCTCGAGAGATTGAGGAAGAAACTGGACTTACTGTTGTTATCGAGCGTGAGCTTAAGACGAGGACAGATCGAGATACTGCTAGACTAGATATCACATATGTTGGGCACTTTATAGGCGGCACGTTTACTCCCTCAAACGAGGTGAAGGAAGCGCAGTTTTTTAGTTTTGATACACTACCAATCATCCGCAAGGATCAACTTGTATTTATTAGACGGGTGCTTGATGAAGCAAAAAGTACGTCGTAAAACTAAAAATATGAAACTTCTTTATCATCCTGACGTCTTGCACCATGACACTGGTAAACATCCAGAATGTGGTGGACGGCTATCTGAATTTAAAGATCTTGAAATCACGCTTTACCCTCCAGCCCAGTCATATCTTACACTTGTCCATGACGTGGGATATATCTCAAGGGTGAAAACTGCCTGCAACAATGGCGAAATGCTAGACCCAGATACGACGACTTCTGCCCGGTCCTTTGAAGCAGCAGTGGCTGCAGTTAGCCTGACAGTAGAAGCAAGCAAATCTGGAGACTTTGCCCTTGTCCGCCCGCCCGGACACCATGCGTTTCCGACACGAGGAAAAGGCTTCTGCATATTTAACAATATTTCTATCGCAGTTATGAGGCTCGTCAACCTCGGAAAACGAGTAGCGATATTTGACTTTGATGGGCATTTTGGCAATGGCACTGCAGACGTGTTTTATGAAACGGACAAGGTTCTCTATGTCAGCACCCATCAGGAGGAGGGGTATCCAGGAGGTGGACATGTGGAAAACTTTGGTAGTGGTTCTGGAAAAGGATACACGGTAAATTTGCCGCTCCCTGTGGAAACTGGAGATGATGGGTATGCAAATGCCCTCACTGTTGCTCTCTCCTATGTCTCAAAATTTAAGCCTGATGTTTTGGCACTTTCTGCTGGGTTTGATGGGTATCACAAAGATCCATTGTTGCAGCTGCATCTTACGAGTAATACGTTTTATACCATTGGACAGAAAATAAAAGAGCTTCAGGTGCCCACATTTGCTACTCTTGAGGGCGGCTATACAGCAGTTGACCTTCAGCACAATGTGCAAAGTTTTCTAGAGGGGTTCAATGGGCAGCCAAAGTCTTTTGCAGAAAGTACGTCAGAGAGCAGGATCCCCATCCTTGAAGAAATTGATGCAACTATCAGCGAATCTAATGAGAAATTGAAAGAGCATTGGAAGGTGTGATTTGTAAAGTTTGTAAAGTTACAAATAAATAATACATAAAATTATATTTAGTTAAAATCGTCTGATCCTGAATCCCGCCGTTGGCGAGGCAAGCAAGTTCAGGATGACGATTTTATGATTATTTATTGCAAATTTTATAAGCATATTAATGCTGATACTCTCCCTCGTTTAGTTATTAGGGAAGTGCAAGCGAGTATTGCATAAAAATATGATTCGAAACTCGATTTTCGAAACTCGAAACCCTTTTTACTAAGCTTCTAAATAACTAATCCTCTAAGCTTCTCTCTAAACCCTAAACTCTAAACCCTAACCCTAACCCCCTTCCTCCCCTTTCTTCCGTTTCGAAATATATAGTATAGTGACTGTATGTCTTCATTTGTCCAAAACCTTGACCGGTTTCTTTCACCTAAAAAAATAGCAGTCGTAGGTGCCAGTGATAAACCAGATAGTGTGGCTGGTGCTGTATTTCGAAACATCCAGCAGACGCACAAACACACCCTTTACCCTGTCAATCCAGCATACGAGACAGTAGGTGGCGTGCAGGCTTACAAAAAACTTACAGACCTACCTGAGTCTCCAGATGCGGTTATGATCGCAACTCCCGTCTCTACCGTGCCAGGAATACTTCGTGATGCAGTAACCAAAGAAGTAGGTGGTATTGCTATATTGACTAGTGGTTACTCCGAAACAGGCTCTGAGGGAACCAAGCTTGCCAAAGAGCTTCTTGATATCACACAACCTGCAAAAATTCCACTGCTTGGACCTAACTGTTTGGGATTTATGCGACCTCATCAAGGGCTAAATGCCACGTTTGCTCGTACGAGTGCACATCCTGGAAAAATTGCCTTCATCTCGCAAAGCGGCGCACTTTGTACTGCAATTCTTGATTGGGCGAACAAAAATTATGTAGGGTTTTCTGCATTTGTTTCTATCGGAGATATGACTGATATTGGGTTTGATACGATGATAGATTATTTTGCCAAAGATTCTCAAACAGGTTCAATAGTACTTTACATGGAGTCTTTGACAAGAGCACGCAGTTTCTTATCAGCAGCCAGGGCAGCATCTCGTATAAAACCTGTCATCGTTTTGAAATCAGGAAAGAGTTCTGAGGGGACACAAGCTGCTCGTTCCCATACGGGAAGTCTAGCAGGAAATGATCGTATCTTTGATGCGGCGTTTAAAAGAGCGGGAATGCTCCGTGTCAAAACTATAGGTGAACTTTTTGATAGTGCGGAGACTTTGGATATGCAACGGCTTCCCGCAGGGCCTGGTCTTGCAATAGTGACAAATGCTGGAGGACCAGGAGTAATAGCCACTGATGCACTGATAGAGCAAGGCGGACAACTGGCACAGCTTACAGAACACACCACAACTCAACTCCGCGAAGTTCTTCCTGCTGCAGCCAGTGTGTCAAACCCTGTTGATATATTGGGTGATGCTACTCCGGAGCGCTATAAACAAGCAGTAGAGCTATGTCTCAATGATCCTAATGTGCATGGTGTCCTGGTCATCCTGACACCACAAAAAATGACGCATCCTGTGGCGGTAGCTCAAGCTCTCACGCCTCTGGCCAAGCTTTATGATAAATCGATATTAGCTTCATGGATGGGTGAAGGAGATGTGGATGACGGCAGACAGCTTCTGGAGCAAGCCAGAATCCCTGTCTATCGTACACCTGAACACGGCACCAGAAGTTTTGTGAACATGTCCCGCTATAAGAAAAATCTCAATTTACTATATGAAACACCTGCCACTATCCCTCACGCCTTTAGACCAAACAAAGATGCTGTGAAAGCGATTATTCAAAAAGCCGGAGAGTATCGTGAGAATTTGACAGAACATGAAGCGAAGCAAGTATTAGAGGCATATGAGATTCCAACAGCTCATGGTAGTATTGCCCATTCACCTGAGGAGGCTGCAAATATCGCATCTACCATAGGTTTTCCTGTAGTGCTTAAAATTTCCTCACCCGATATTTTACATAAGACAGAGGTACATGGCCAAGTGGTAGGGATTGACTCAATTGAAGCAGCTAAAACTGCATATACATCAATAATTCAATCCGTAACCTCCGCCATACCAAATGCGCAAATAGAGGGAATTCTTGTCGAAAAAATGATGGCCAAAAAGTATGAATTGCTCATTGGTTGCAAAAAAGATCCTATTTTTGGTCCGGCCATCGTTTTTGGTATGGGAGGAATTGCAGTAGATGTGTTTGCGGATACCACAGTTGGACTACCACCACTTAATATGGCATTGGCCCTACGACTGATAGAGGACACTAAAATATATAGACTTCTCAAAGGTTATCGCAATATGCCTGGTGTAGACATAGAGGCTATTCAATATCTTTTGTATAAATTTGCTTATCTAGTGAGTGATTTTCCTGAGTTTGCTGAAATTGATATTAACCCTTTTGGAGTAGATGAGCATGGAGGAGCAGTGCTGGATGCCAAGATCATCCTGGACCGTGAAGTGATCAAGAAGCCTATCGCAGACTATGCACACATGAGTATCTCTCCCTACCCTGCCGAATATATCAAACAAGCCAAACTTGATAACGGTATAGAGTTAACCTTACGTCCAATTCGGCCTGAAGATGAGCCACTTGAGGCAGAGCTCATCAATACATTTTCAAAAGAGACTCAACGGTTTAGATTTTTTGGGTATGTGAGTGTATCTCATGACATGCTCGTGCGGTATACGCAAATAGATTATGACAGAGAGATAGCAATAGTCGCTATTTCGCATATAGATGGTGTGAAAAAAATGTTGGGAGTCACTCGTATCATTGCTGATGCCTTTAGTGAGTCAGCTGAGTTTGCAATTGCAGTTGGTGATCCATGGCAAGGCCAGGGATTGGGTACAATTCTCATGGAATATGTTCTTGAAATAGCTAAAAAAAGAAGTATTAAAAAGATATTTGCACATGTGCTTGCTGATAACGCTATTATGATCAAGCTTCTGGATGAACAGTCATTTAAAATGACGCGAAACGGTGAAGAAGTGTATGCTGAGAAAATGTTGTAGGTAATATTTTTCAAACATCAAAATACTATTTATCTGTCTCCATACCTTTCTGGTCTTTACTCTATCAAATGTGATATAAACAATATACATCGGAGGAATACTATATGAAAAAATATTTTATGGAAGCAGTTGGTACATTTTTTCTCGTTTTGATTATTGCCCTTACTGGTAATCCCCTTGCTATTGGATTGGGGCTAGCTATGCTCGTGTATATGGGTGCACATGTCTCTGGAGCGCAGTATAATCCTGCTGTATCACTAGGACTATTTATCATAGGAAAATTGAAATCAGAAGAGTTATTCAAATATGTTTTAAGTCAAATGTCTGGTGCATTTGTGGCGTGTATTTTGGCAAGCATTATAAGTGGTAAGCCATTTGTCGTTGCACCTGATGCAAACGTATTTATGGCTATCCCATATCTTGCAGAGGCATTATTTACATTCTTACTCGTATCTGTTGTGTTTCATGTGGCAGTTGACGAAAAGGCCAAAGGAAATAGTTATTTTGGGCTTGCCATAGGGCTTGCTGTGCTTGCGGGAGCATTTGCTGTTGGTAGTATTTCTGGAGGAGCTTTCAATCCCGCCGTGGGAGTAGCACCGGTACTGGTGGATCCAGCAAATATCACTTCAAATGCTTCTAAGCTGTTGCTATACACAGTAGGTCCATGTATTGGATCTGTGGCTGCTGCGATATTTTATAAAATGAAGGCCTAATACTTTAGGTTATATACACACGCTTGATTACGTATTCTTTTGCTCCGGCCGGTGCTTGCACTGTGATTATTTGCCCTTCTCTTTTGTGCAGCAGCGCGCTCCCAATGGGTGACTTAAATGAAATGGTTTTTTCACGAGGATTTGATTCATATCCGCCAACAATTGTAAGTGTCATTTCGTTTGTGTCACTTTTTAGTACAACAGTGCTCCCTAATTCAACAGTATTTGATTGTCTGGTTTCCACTATGACACCATATCTACGAAGTCGCTCTAATTGTCTCAGTCTTGCATCTAAACTGCTAAGTCTTGCACGGGATGCATGATAGTATCCATTTTCAGATAGATCCCCCATTTCGCGTGCCTTCCGGAGGTGCTCGACTGCCTCAGGGCGACTCTTGAGAAGCTCTTCGCGCTCTGCAAGCATCTTTTCATATCCCTCTTTGGTAAAAGGGATACTTGCTACTGCTTGTGGTTGAAATACTTTGTGCATGAAAATTGAGTGAACACTATGATTTAACGATGTATTATATCATTTCAAACAGAAAGAATTGCTTAAGAGGAAGGTAAGAAGCTATTTTTTCTTTACAACACCCAGAGGGAGAACGACAAATCCATGGACCTCGTTTGTAACTTGGGCAACTGCCGCATAGATAGCGGAAAATCCACAAAATATACCCACAAATCCTGCTACTTTGAGAATGTCGGCATTTGCAGTTAAATTTCCGTAGGAGAGGAGCAAAAATAGAAGTGTTAAGCTCGCAAACACAACCTGTAAAGCGTGGTTCAAGCGTAGCGTGCTTAAAAACAGAAAAAAGGTGAGTAGTCCCCAGATTCCTAAATATACACCCATCGACACTGGATCAGGAGCACCTGCCAATTCTAGCTTCGGCAAAATCCAAATCGTGACTAGGCTCAACCAAAATAAACCATAAGAAGTAAATGCAGTGGTGCCAAAGGTATTTCCTTTTTTCCATTCCATGAGACCTGCCAGCACTTGTCCGATACCTCCAAAAAACATGCCCATACCCACGAGCATGGCGCTTAGTGGGAAAAATCCAGCGTTATGAATATTTAGGAGGACGGTTGTCATGCCAAATCCGAGGAGTCCTAGAGGTGCAGGATTAGCCGAAGTGTCTTTGATTTCATATGCAGATTCAGACATATATTTAGTATATACACGTTTACCTTTTTTTAGATATACGATATTTAATATTTGTATCATACTAACCAATTGGTATGTATTGCACAAATGTATAGGTACTCTATATAATTTAAAAATTATGGATAAAGAAAACCAAACAACCCAAACCCCAAAATCAAATACCTCCATGATCATGGTTGGAGTACTCGTGAGTGTCGTCCTCGTTGCTGTTGTTGGCATGCAGATGATGAACAAACCATCTGCTCCAGCCGTTGAGACTCAACCGGCTGCACAAAATACTCCTGCCGCTATGATGGAGGCTACGATATCAACTATGGATACAGCTGGGTATAAAGACGGCATGTATTCTGAGGAAGGTTCTTACAAAACGCCAGCTGGAATGAAAAAAGTTAAAGTAGATGTAACGTTAAAAGATGGAAAAATTGTAGATTCCACCGTCACAGGTCTTGCTGAGGATGAAAAATCGATCGGTTTTCAAAAAATATTTGTCGAAAATTACAAGCCCTTGATAACTGGCAAATCTATCAGTGAAGTAAAACTAGATAAGGTTTCTGGATCATCACTGACAAGTGCTGGATTTAACGAAGCGCTTCAAAAGATAGCAACTGCTGCAAAGTCCTAAGGCATGAGCCAGGATCATCAATATCTTTCTTGGTCGTTTGAAGCCATAGGTACATGGTGGCAGATTGATATTCAAACAACTTCAAATTTTAGAAATATAGAAGATTTGAAGCACAATATCTATCAAATAATATCTGAATACAATTCTGTGTACTCCAGATTTCAACCAGATACGTTGGTTTCAGAAATGGCACGAGCCCCAGGCTTATACAAGCTGCCGAATTCTGCAAAGGTGTTAGTTGAAGTATATCGAAAGCTCTATATTGCCACAGGTGGTGCATTTACCCCACTTATTGGTGATGTGCTGATCGCTGCTGGGTATGATGCTACCTATTGTTTAAAGCCTCAAAAACTACAGAATGCATTAGAGTGGGACGATGCACTCGAATATTCGTTTCCGAATCTAATCTTAAAAAAATCCACAATTCTTGATTTCGGAGCAGGAGGCAAAGGGCATCTGATAGATATTGTTGCAGAGTACATCGAAGGGTTGAATATAAGCACATATGCCATTGATGCCGGAGGCGATATACGGTGTCGTAGCGGTTCTGATAAGCCTTTAAGAATTGGCCTTGAGGATCCTCAGGATACCAAAAAGATCTTGGGTGTTGCATCTGTTTCAAATCAAAGTATTTGTGGCTCTGCAGGCAACAGGAGGAAGTGGGATAAATATCACCACATTATCAATCCCAATACTTTGGTATCACCAAAAAATATTTTAGCTACATGGGTGGTGGCAGATACCACGCTTTTGGCAGATACGATAGCAACAGCATTATTTTTTGTGGAACCCAAAAAACTTACGGATACTTTTTCGTTTGAATATGCACTTGTGAGAGAAAATTATGAGCTCAATGCCTCAAAAGGATTTCCAGGGGAGTTTTTTAGTAATTAAATATTATAAAGACTGAATCTTTTGAATTTACTTACCTTGACGAGCGCTTATAATTCAGATGTTATATAAGTATTACAAATGCTATTAAATTAGTCACTTGTAGTACTGCGGGGCTTGGATTCGTCCCCGCATTATTTATTTATATTGAAGCGGGGCTTACCAAGAATACCTTATTTGTCCTGTGCAGCGCTGCGAGGCTTGGATTCGAACCAAGAATACCTTGCTCCAAAGGCAAGTGTCCTACCATTGAACGACCTCGCAGCGCCACACATGACCAAAGATGGCAAGTGTTTTTAATCCCTTATATGAGCGAATGCGAATATAAGGGACCTACCATTGAACGACCCCGCAAATTATAGCCTCAATTGCCTACTTGTGAGCTCGGGCATAAAGAGGTATATGTTATTGTAAACCCATCTTACTCAGGTTTGCAACTCTAAGAGGTAGCAAAGCTGATTAGATGGGTCTATACTCAAAAAATCATATATATTTATGATTTTTTGGGTATACAATACACTGCCTCAAAAAAAATCCTCATGCACTATCCCATTGAGCTGCTTACATATTCTGACTTTAGATTCTGGTGGGGTTTTCTACTGTTTTGGTTTGCTATTCTCTTTTCGATGACTATCCCTGGTAATATACTTGTCCACAAGCTCAAACTTGGCTGGTGGCAAAATATAACACTTTCAACCAGCGCTGGACTAGCACTCTGGATTCTCCAAGGGTATATATTCGGAATGCTTCAAGTGAGATATTTGAGTTATGTATATGTTTTGGCATGTGTCATATTCTGGTTAATACGCTGTAAAACATTATTACCAACGTTTTCATTTCGCTTTACGAGAGTATCATTACTAATGTTGGGATTGATACTACTAGCTACTCTCATAGAGACTGTCATAGTGTTTGTGGGAGTACAAACACGCGATGGATCATTGTCTTTTGCCACGTATAACCAGGTAGGAGAGTTGGGTCATTTGTATCAATTGCTCAAACAGATGCCACCCTTTACTCCTGGTATGTCTGGCATATATATACAAAATTATCACTATTTTTCTCACCTCGTAATTGCAGATCTTGTACGCGTATTTGATTTACCTTTTATATACACTTTGACACACTATTTCGTCCCATTTATGACGATTATGTATGGGGCACATATTTTACTTTTGGCTAATATATTACAACTAAATAACTCATACAAAGTATGGATTTTATTTTTTGCATATTTTAGTCAAAATTATCCCAGCGTAGGGGCAAATCTTACTACCTCCTTGTCTCTTCCTCAGATATTTTCAGCACTATCTCTACTTGTACTTTGGTTACGAGCGCCCACTCGTATAGTTTCATTTCTCATTATTATTGTTATTGCAACTTCTGTGGGCATAAAAGCGCATACGGGTATATTTCTTTGCATGGGGGTGGCATTTATAGGGTATTGGTTTGTCTTGCAAAAAAAGTTTGTTAGAATTCCAACATTGATTTTGACTATAGTCTTATCTTTGGCGCTCTATTTGCCTACCAATCATGGGTCTGGAGGTATACATTTTGCTGGTTTTTGGCACGGGAAAACCCTCTTAGAGAAGATTTCGTCTCAACTTAACCCACAGATAAGTCAAATATTGGAACAGTCAGTGCATAATGTAACTCGTTTTGGAAAAGTAGATTTTCACCTTGGCTTTTTTATGCTTGGGAGTGTCATTGGTCCATTGCTCTACTGTATCTTTTTGGTTACATATTTTTTGTTACGCTCTTTTTGGATATTTCAAACGAGGTATTCTATGGGTAAATTTCCTATTGAATTTCATATTTTTCTGATTCCATCTATACTTATTTCTATTTTTATTGGCACTACCTTTTTACAAGATAGCGGAGGTGATCATAGTTCCGTATTCATCCTTATTGCAATGTATGCAGTTTTGCCGTATTGCGCTTCGGCTTTTAGTTACGGCATGAAACAAAAGCCTTTTTTATTGCGTTTTGGGTTTTATATTATTATTGGTCTATTTACTCTCAATCGCATATATTCACATATAGTAAATTGGAATGAGTATATATTTATACGGCCAAATCATATAAGTTCACTCGAATTTGAAGCATTACATTATTTAAAGAATTATGCCAATATCAATTATTTAACTATTGTAGATCCCATAAATAAGCTCGATGAAGTAGAAGCATACGTAGGATTGTTTTCTCAACATCCCATGTATTATTCACAAAGATTTAGTACTGAGGCTCACGGGTATCCTCAAGCTTCAGAACGAAGCAGGGTCTATTTTCAATTTTTTCAGTCTGCTCAACCAGATACGTATGTACGATTGGCGATGGCAAATAAAATTAAATATATTTATCTCAATTCAAATTCAAATTATCCGATTATTGAAAATAGTACCATCGCTAGTAGAGTTTTTTCAAACTCCGAAGTTAGTATTTACGAGATTATTTATCCAATGGGTAAGAAACTTTAGCCTACTAACAATTGTTTGAGCGGCGGAAGGGACTTGAACCCTCGACCTTCTCCTTGGCAAGGAGACGTTCTACCACTGAACTACCACCGCACTTATTTCATTATATATTTTTTTAGAGACACGCTCAAGTATCATTGTAATGAAGGTTTGGCTCGTCCCATATTTATCATATTTATGTACGATTTGTAGCCATCCAGTTTTGCATATTCATGTGATGGGAGTTTTCCAATTCTATTAGCATGCTCCATGGCACGTATGAGTCTACGCATTTTTCTCGGCGCATTGAGTTTTTTATTGACGATGATTGATAGCACTTCCTGCCTGTCATGTGGCCGCATGATTTTGATTTTTTTGGCTTTTTGGATTTTGAAACCTTCTTCGTTAATAATGGTACATACTATATGGAGTGCGCTTTTGAAATGCATATTGCTTGATCTAAATGATAACGTAATGTCATCAGCATAGCGTGTATAAGAGCCTTCAAATGTCTCCATGAGGCTATTTATGCGAGCATCTAGCTTGTATGCGATAAGATTAGAGATCATAGGACTAGTAGGCGCACCTTGTGGTGCTTTGCCATCTTTTGTGAGGATATTTGTAAGGATATGAGAGACATATTTCCCCCACCCTATCGCACGAAAATAATTATAAATACGATCATAGGTGATGTGATCAAAAAAATCTTTGAGATCCATATGTATAACCACTTCTTTGCCTACATGGGGCATGGCTGCATCTACTGTTGATTTTTTTGGAGAAAACCCTGTGCACGCTGGGTGTACCGGGAGTCGTTTAAGCACATTTCTATACACTTGGCGTTGTAATGCCTTGAGTGGTGGATTTGGTGCCGTGATAGTGCGATATGCACCTTTGCGACGTTTGGGTATTTGAAAGGTAGTGTAATCACAACCATTTGGATTTCCCTGTTCCCAAGTGGAAAGGATTTCTGGATTGAATCCAAATTTTTGTGCCAATATGTCCGAACCACGTCCACCGTCAAATAGTTTTTGAAAGAAATTCATACCCATGTGTAGACGTTCTGCAATTGATGAATTTTGTAAAAATTTATCAATTACTCTGACTATAACGGCACACATCTGCACCGGGATGACGAAACATCATCCTGCACCACTAAAGGTACCACCAGAACGTCTATATATGCGTATAAATCTTTCAAACAGCTACAACTAGAAGCTTTACTTTGGTGTTTACACTTAAAAATTTCTCTATAAAACGAAATTTTTGAGTGCCGAGCCTAGGATTTGCACCCAGATAACATGTTTTTCAGACATGCGCCTTGACTATCTCGGCCAGCTCGGCCAGTTAGAACACTTTATATTTTAACACAGGTCTATCGACTTTCGTCTTAAGACTTTAGGCTTATTTTGTGGACGATGAGGGACTCGAACCCCCGACATCTTCAGTGTAAATGAAGCGCTCTACCAGCTGAGCTAATCGTCCTTATCATGCTTGTATGTTAATTTTTTTGCTCTACCCCCAAAAAGCTTACGCTTTCGGGGTAAACATCTGAGCTAATCGTCTTTATTCCTACAGAGTGATATTATATCAAATTTGATGAGAGATTGAGATGGTATACTTTATGCATGTGGAAGTTGCATTTTCTACGCTCAGTTATAGTTAAACATCAGACACCCACAATAGTAGTATTTTTGCTTATTATTTTAAGTAGAATTTTGCTTTTTCGTACTGACTCTGTCTATTTTTTTCCAGATGAAATCAGATATCACTACTTATCGCTTGCCGCCGAAAAATCGTTGTCTCAGAATTCCATTCTCCCTTATTTACAATCAATTTTTACTCTGGCTGCTCGGCCTGGTTTTGGCATAACCCACGCAGTACCAGCTTTTTTAGATCATAATACTGGGCAAATTACTCAACTGATTCCGCCCTATCAAGCTGACTTTGTACCGCAAGCATTTTTTGGTAATATATGGAATTACGGCATAAATATATTACTCCTATTGGTCATCTATAGGTTTTTAAGATCCCAAGCATCACAAGCATTTGCTTTAAGCGCAATATTTGTCATAAGTTTATGTTCATTGTCGCTTTCATATGTCCGACACATGTTGCCATATGATAGTAGCTTGATATTTCTGATGCTTGCAGTTATTGTAGCAACCAATAAAAAAAATGTCCTGCTTGCTGGTTTATACTCGGGCTTATCACAAGCAGTCTACCCAGGACATAGTTACTATATTGCTGCATTGGGACTGACATTTTTTATAGTGGTGTTAGTAGATATATATAAATTTCCTTTCAAAAAATTTCTTAAAAGCATATCTTCCTTCACATTGACGTTTGTAGTAGGATTTCTGGTGCCTCTCTTATTTTTTGAGCTGACTAGTAGACTTGTTGGCGCTGAGTCATATCTGGTTACACAGTCTCGCCTTTCAGAAACAGTCACCCAAGGAAATTTTGTATTTCTGGGACAGTTTTTAACTGATTTCGTCATGCATACAGATGGTGTTGTATTTCTCGCATTTCTTTTAGTTGGGTGCATTTTACACTTTTGTTACTGGAGGCGAGGACAAAACAACTTTCTTTTTATTTATCTATTTATTAGTTTTATTGTGTTGGAGATCGTAAGTCATTTGCTCCATATAACTGTACTTTACGGCCGCACACTGCGTCCATTGCTTCTTATACTTTTCCTATTCTCACTGATTGGATTTGAAACAGCACTGCGAAAAATCAAGCATAAAAATATTATATTGACCCTATTATTTATCGTTGTTGCCAGTTTTTCTTTTTTCAAAAGTTATATGCAACTTTTTTATACAATATATCCAGAATCTGTAGCTGCGATGCAACAAAAAAGCAATCTGCTTCGACCAACATATGTACATACGATAAAAGAATCTATTGATGATCAATCTATGATGCTTACACTTGGGCAAAACGTTGTATATGCACAAAACATTGAGTATCTATACCCATACTACGGACAAAGATTAATGAAGTGCAATAAAAATGTTTTGTACTCATATAAGCATCCTATGGTCCGCTATCCTGCGTATAAATATGAAGGATTTGATGAGAGCATGCGATCCGCATTCCTCAGAGATGAGCCACGCATGGAAGTTTTTTCTTGTAAGCCTTAAATTTATCCCGGTTTTATTTACCAAAGATGAAATCTACCAGGTTATGGAAAAAATTACTGAGCCATGATCTTTTAGGCTGCACTTCCATAACAGTTGGCGAGGGTTGTGGATATACAGTCACCTTTGGTGTAGGGGTGATGCTTTGCGTAGGCGCAGGGGTGCCTGATGGTACATAAACTACTTCAGGCACATAATTATCTTCATTTGCATACACTGTTTGGACGACACCTCCACCTGAAACTACTATTTGTCTCTCCGTGGAAAATGCACCTGGCATACAATCATGATTTGCTCGTAGCACTATGTAGTAGCTTCCTGCAGGAAGCATACCGATAGTCACTGATTTGCTACTGGAATCTCCAAAATCACTCATACCATACACATATTTCCCTTTTTGACGACCATAGGCGATGGTCCAGGATGTGGCTCTGTCTACATGGTTCCATCCCAACTCAATCTGATCTGCGCCACTATTTTTTACAAATGTAAATTCGGGGGTTTCTGGTTTGGATTGACCACACACTGGGGCACGTGCGGGAGATGGTGCTGATCCATACCCTGCCAACACAGAAGAACAAGGCAAAGATAAAAGGATTGTACTTACAAGGGCTACTTTTAGAGAATTTTTCATAATTTTATATTAATTAAATATACTACAGGGCAACTCAGATGATAGCACTTTTATGTATAAAAGCAAGTCCATATGCTCTATACTTGCTGTATATGTCTTATAGTAGTATACTACTATATACTTTTTCATATGACTAGAAAGCTTATAATTATTATCCCATGTCTTAATGAGTCGGCCACGCTACCTTTGGTGCTCAGTAATATTCCTAGATCTATAAAAGGTGTTAGCAATATTGAAACGATTATCATTGATGATGGCTCCAGTGATCAGACAGCTGATATCGCTCTCAAATATGGCGCTATACAAGTGATTAAACATCTTAAAACTCGTGGACTTGCAAAATCCTTTTCAGATGGCATCCAGGCAGCACTAGAGCATGGCGCTGATATTATCGTCAATACTGACGGTGACAATCAATATCCACAAGCTGACATAGGGAGACTTATTGAACCTATCTTAAACAATCACGCGGATATAGTAGTAGCAAATAGACAAACTGATACCATAGCGCATTTTTCTCCATTAAAAAAGCTATTACAAAAAGTTGGCTCTGCGGCAGTTGCTAAACTATCTGGAATAGAACTTCCTGATGCAGTTTCAGGTTTTCGTGCATATTCTCGAGAGGCAGCACTTCAACTTAATATAACTACCGAATATTCTTACTGTACTGAAAGCATCATACAAGCTGGAAAAAAAAGGCTAAAAATAGTTTCTGTGCCGGTAACGACCAATGCCAAGACTCGCGAATCTCGACTTTTTAAGAACATTTTTCAGCATATACGAATGAGTGGCTCTACTATGGTACGTGTGTTTGCTATGTATGAGCCGTTAAAAACATTTTTTTATCTGGGCTCGATACTATTAGGATTTGGCTTATTGCTGTTTATGAGATTCCTCATCTATCTATCTGTTGGTGATGGGTCAGGACACATACAATCGCTTGTCATAGGGGCTGTACTTTTTCTTGCGGGATTTCAGGTTATGGTGCTTGGTCTTGTGTCAGACTTGATAGCTGCAAATCGAAAGCTTATTGAGCAGGTGTTGTATTTTCAAAAGCAAATTTTTTATAGGCCAATTTTGCGTAAATCGTTTAAAAAAGCAGACATAAAAAGTTCTCAGCAATTTCTTAGAAAACACTATATACCTCATATATCTAATACATAAACTATTACACATATGCTGCAACCTACTGTCCTTATGCTTACATCGACTTTGCCAAGATGGCAACATGATACTTTACCTAATTTTATTGTCAATTTAGCACACAAAGTATCTGATGATTATAAAGTTATTCTTTTGGGACCTCATTTTAAAAAAGCACGTATTTATGAAAAATTATCTGAACAAGTGAGTATATTTCGATTTATATATGCTATTCCATATAATTTAGAAGTTCTCTGTGGTATTTCCGGAATTCTTTCATCTATTCAGAATAATGTACTTCGAGCCTTGTTGGTGCCTGGTTTTATATTATCTCAAATAGTTTTTGCCTTATATATTTGTAGTTCTTATAATATTTCGTTTATACACGCCCACTGGCTTTTACCACAAGGGATTGTGGCTTTAGTGTTAAAAAAAATGTGCAACATGCATTATGTTTTAACTTTACATGGTGCTGATGTATATACTTTGAATTATTTTCCAATTATGCACTTGAAAAAATATATTTTAGACCAAGCAAGTCAAGTAAATGCTGTTAGTCCCCAGTTAAAAAATTATGTACTTAATGTCATAGGTTCAAAGGTAAAAATTGATGTTATTCCAATTGGAGTAGACGATCTGCATTTTAAGAAAATATGTCATGCTGGAGATTGCACTAAGTACAAGAGTGATATTCTGTATGTTGGAAGACTTGTCGAGAAGAAGGGCCTATTTGTATTAATAGAGGCATTATCAAAAGTTGTTAAAACTTATCCAATGGTTAAGCTTACCATTATCGGTAAGGGAGATGAATACGAAAATCTTTTACAATTAATTGCAAAGCTTTATTTAAAGAGGAATATTTCATTTATTGGTGGTGTGCCTAATAATCAATTGGTTAATTATTATTCTAATTCAAAACTTTTTATCTATCCCTCAATAGTTGCGAGAAATGGAGATTGTGAAGGACTCGGTTTGTCTCTCATAGAGGCTGGATTATGTGGCTGCAATTTGATAGGGTCTCGGTCAGGTGGTATCCCTTCAATAATTTCGAACAATAGAATTGGAAAGCTTGTTAAACCAGGAGATAGCCAGCAGCTTGCAAGAGCAATAATCAAAAGCTTAAAAAGTCCTCAACATAAGAAGATCTATACAAGAAAAGTTTTTATCAAAAAATATTCGCTCAATGTAACCTCAAAATTATATAAAGAGATTTATAAGAAAATATGAAAATAGAAATACATTATATTCATTGTGGCACAGGTAGCGATGTGTATTTTATCAATTTATTTAACACACTAAAGAATCGAAACATGAATGTAACGCTTCATAAGCATCATCATGTCTTTCAATATGTACCCTATGTTCTTCGCATTGCAGGCTATGGCCGTGCTGCAGATGTTGTACATACAAATATAGAATATGCATGGATTTTTGCTTATACTACAAATAAGATTATTTCAAGTATATTTCACAATGTATTTGATCTGACCTACTTTCATAGGTGTACAGTACTACAAAAGTTTTACTATAGTAATTTTTTACGTAGTCAAATTCGAAAATCACTACTAATATCTTCGAAAATTATTGCAATTAGTCAGTACACAAAAAAGTCATTCATAAATTCTTTTCCTAATAAAAAGACGATTTATATACAGCCAATAGATGAACCACTTTCACCTATTAAATACAAGGAAAATAGTATCAAATCTTCTAGTGTCAGATTATTGTTTGTAGGATCAAATAGTCACCGAAAGGGTTTTCATTTGCTTTCGTCAATAATGAAATCTCTGGGTGAAAGATATGTGCTGTATTTTACTGCTAAACGTCATTTATATTATGGGCTTCCTAAAAATATGATCCCAGTGGTCGTATCTACTCGAGATGAACTTTTAGAATTATATAAGAAGTCAGATGGTATGTTGTGTCCATCAATGTTTGAGGGGTATGGTTATCAGCTTCGAGATGCAATGAAGTTTGGATTAGCAATATTTACTTTTAACAATAGTGCTATAGGTGAAACATTGCATGGCTATAAAAACGCGTATTTATCTCAAGATAATAATATTGAGCAATTAATTCAATCTATTAGAAAATGTTCTTTTCGTAAAATTTCAAGCACTCAAATGAGTAAGACCTCAATAGATCCCTATATATCATTATACAAAAATTTATGAGAAATATTGCTGTTACAACAGATAGCGTTCGTGACAATTTAACGGGAATAGGCGTGTATACGAAAACGCTATGCTCTGGCTTGTTACATAAGTCATCAAAGTTGGGTTGGCAATTTTCATTCTTAGATTATCTTAAAAATGATTTCAATAAGGATAATCTTGTGCTTTTGCCATCTTTTATGCCTATTTTTAAAAATATTTCATGGTGTCTTACTTTGCCTTTTCGTATACGACATATGGATTTTGACTACATTATAAATACAGATGGCACTCCACATATTTGGCCTTTTAAGCAGAAAGAAATTATGGTGATTTATGACCTTAGTTGGATTATTTATCCAAATACTCATCCCTTTACTCGGGTATTAATTTATAAAATTCTCATGAAATTCAGCTTAGATCATTGCTTTAAAATCGTTGTTCCATCTTTAAGTACAAAAAATGATCTTATAAAGCATTTTCATATATCTAGTTCAAAAATTAGTGTTATATATCCCTCTTTAGACAGGCTAAGTATAGATGATCAAGATGTTCCATATATAAAAGTACCATATTTTTTATATGTCGGTACTATAGAACCCAGAAAGAACATTCTTCGATTGTTACAGGCTTTCCATAAAATAATTCAAAAGTATCCTGGCTATAAACTAGTACTAGTGGGTAAAAAGGGCTGGAAATATAGTGAGATATTTGATTATATTGATGCGAATAATTTGTATAATAATATTGAATATTTAGGTTATGTTCCAGATCATATTAAAGTAAATCTTTACCTACATTCAATAGCTTTTATATATCCTTCGATTTATGAAGGATTTGGATTTCCCGTTTTAGAGGCACTTCAATATGGCTGTAGAGTAATTTCTTCTCGTACCTCTTCTATAGTTGAGGTTTTAGGAAGCGCAGGAGTTATGATAGATCCATTTGATAATAATGATATATATAATGCCATCGAGTCTGTGATTTTACGTAAACCAGAAGTAAATATTATTGATAATTATTTTCAGTCTGAAAAATTTGATAAAAATCAATTTATAGAAAGCTATCTTCAGATTTTAAGTAAATCTTATTGATATGCAATATCTAAATACGCAAAAATTACTTTATATTGTATTTCCATATTTATTTAGTGCGTTAATTCTTTGTGTCATAAGCTTTTTGGGAAAATTTAATAGTATATTGTCGATATTATTATTCTTCATGTGTATAGGAAACACATTCAAGGTTATTTTTACAATTAATATTAAATCTATTAATTATATAAATATGTTTGTGCCTATGTATATAATTACCATTGCAATTTTTGGAATAGTACAGTTTCATGAAGTGTATTTGGGAGGTAGGGATGATGGGGTATATGCAAATTCTGCTATAGAAATCTCAAAACATGGATCATATTGTTTTTCTAATATAAACATTTTATCGTATCCAGGATACATACTTTCTAACGATTGCATACAGCAAGGTTTTTACCCAGCTTATACAATTTGGCTAGCATGGTTTATCTCTATATTTGGATACTATGTTGTACCGATTTCACAAGCACTATTGCTCATTTTTGGATTATTCTCATTTTATGGATTATCTATTCGACTTTTTGGGCTAAGAACATCCATTATTGCTATTCTTATATTTACTACTACTTATTGCTTTACCTGGGTAAGTAGAAAAACATATAGTGAAAATTTAGCATTGTGTTTAGTGTTTTACTCATTATTATGCCTTGTTGAGTATTATAAAACTAATAAAGTTCACATAAAGTGGTTTGGAGTAATTTCTGTACTTTTGTTATCTTTGACTCGTATAGAAGGTATTATATTTGCATCGCTTTATACTATTTTTATTTTTTTACGATCAAATAATTTCCGCAAAATTATTTATGACTTTATAATTGTATTCGTGTTATTTATACCATTTTATTATTATGTATTTATTCTTAACACATCTACGATTAGTCAACTAAGTTCATTTATATCCAACATTTATACAAATATTGTCCACTCTGGTGTATTAAGTACTACTAATTACTCTCAATTGCGTCGCGCACAAATTGATCCTAATGCGCTTGAGTATCATATACCCCAAATGAGCTTATATATACTCAACTTGTATAATGCACTGCTATATATATTGCTTGCATGTATTGGTTTGGCTTCAATAATAAAACGTGATAAATATCAGTTTAAATTGATTATAATGATTATTTTTATAATACTGCCACATTTTGTATATATATTTAATCCTTCAATTAGTTTTGATATGCCTTGGTTTTTGCGTCGGTATTACCATATAATTTTTCCATGGTTGAGTTTATTATCAGCAGTAGCTTTAGGTTATATGAGGGGAAGCTTAAAATATATTATTTTGTTGTTGATAATTACCATTAATATTGCATTATCGTACCCTTCCTTGTTAGTTAAAGAGTATTCTGGGTCTATAGAGCAGACTAAATTATTATCTAAACAATTATCATATGACAAATCAGTATATTATATCGATTACAATTCAATTGGTGATGCAAAAATTGGTGAGCCTTTGTATTTTTTATATAATTTTCAAACAATAGCCTTAGATCAAAAATCCTTAGAAAATTTGTTAAATATATCACTATCTCAAGGTGGAAGTTTGTACAATAGTAAAAACCTATCTACACCAAAATCAAATATTTGTCATTACGAAGATTATTATATTATTACAAATCGTAAAAGTGAGATTTCAAAAAATATTTTAAAATTTAATCCTGAGTATGTGAATTATACTGCTTTACTCTATCCAAGGTTAGCTAAAACATGTGAAATTTTTCGGCTAACCCAAACTCAGGGATTTTCTGAAATGGGACACGTTCTGACACAAACAGCCATGGATTATTGCAATAATGTACCTCGTGAGTCCCAAAATATGGCAGTTGATTTAGCAATATATAAACTCAGTAGTGCTCAAGTAGATGATATACATTCTAGCTATTGTAAGAAATAGTAATTAGGTAATTTTGATTATGTCCTATATTTTATCAGTTTTATATTATTTTTTTATTAAACTATTTCAATATAGTATATTGCTATATCTTCTTTTGCGAATTTTTTTACAAGAAACCTTGAGCAATCTTGGCACCATTAATGGTATCGAGATGTACCTATTTTTAGTTATTTTTTTTGGATGTATATATTCTATTATTGTTACCACTGTTGATATTAACAAATTACAGATTGCTCATTTTTATAGTAATCGCAAATACATATTATATGCTTATAATTTTATACGAATAATTATATTTACTTTATTAGCAGGCTTTGTATATTTTCATAGATTTGATATATTTTTTATGATTTTACTGGTCATATTTATTGACTCTATTTTGAATGATATTTTATTTATAATATCAAAGATACATATAATACTTTTAAAATTTCAGCTATATATTTCGTATATAAGTTTATTGTTTTTAGGTGTATTGTTGGGATATTTCGGACATATTTATGTAAAGCAAAGTAATTATTTTCTTAGAGCATCATATATTCATATAATTTATAATAAAAATACTCATAGCGCCCAAGAGCTAGCTACATTTCTAAGGGCTAATAATTATCAAAATGTATATTTGTCACAATCTTCTTCAAAATACAAAGCTTCTGAACATATGGTTATTGCGATAGATGAATCCAACTTTATTGATTACGAGGAGCTTCAAGATATTATTATTAACAAGCATGGGCCTGTTCAAACAATTCCTTCTGATTCATACGTTGATAGCAATCGTATTGTAATTTACGTTCCTGATTTTTAAGTAATATGTTATTTTTTATAGGCTTTTATTTCTTTTTTATAAGAATATATAGCTATCTATTCTCACCAGTTCCATTGGGATATGACCCTGGACTGTATCTATATCTGTTTAAGTCTTATACACAAGTACCACTCCTGGGCTATACAAGCCTTCCAGATTGGGTGATCAGCATGTATCCCCCACTTCTACCAGTGGTCGTCAAACTCACGACATTTTGGGCAACTCCAGAATCAATATTGGTGCCGTTGATTCTACTCGCATCTCTTTCATTGTTTTTTAGTGTCTACATTGTGGCTCGAAAGCTGTATGATGCCAAGTCAGCTATTTCTGCGGTGACACTTTTGAGTCTATCGGTGATTCAATACAAGCTGTATTGGTACTACTATCTAAAAAATATATTTGCGATAGCGCTCCTCCTTTGGCTTATACTAGCCTACAGGGCAAAGTCAAAATGGGCATGGATACTGACTCCTGCTCTCATACTTTTACATCAGCCGACAGCGATTCTAGCGGTAGTAGTGATCTTTGTCCCCTTATATCATAAGATGTGGAGTAGATTTCATATAGTTACAGCATTATCTGCGCTTTCTGCATTTTTCCTATATTATGTGCCAAATTTTGATCGTACTATCATGCCATTTCTTCCTAGCTTTATCCGTGGAGTCATGCCAGCCGCAGAGAGCGGGACGTTTATGGACATAGTACCGTCACTTGTGTATATGTCTTTGTATATCGTATTTGCAGGGTTTTCGTATTTTCATAAAAAGATAGTAAGAGTTCCAGAAATTTGGATATTATTTTTTATCAGCCTCTTACAGGCGTCAGGCATGTTTTTATCACGAAGATTTATTCCATATATTGATATTTTTGCGATACTCCTAGCAGCACCAGTACTCGCGCGATTAAAAACCCACTTAAGATATATAGTACTGGCAATACTACTTGTTTCAAATATATATTTTGTCTATACCCAGTCTGAGGCACTGATACTGACAGATGAATTTGAAGAAATTAAACTTTTGCAAACAACGGAGCCAGATAGCTATATACTTGTGGCGGACAACGAATACACACCGTGGGTGTATGGCTATTCTGAAAGAAGATCCATTACGCCAGGATTTGGTCAATACGATGTCTATTGGAATTATGATCAGTGGAATCAGTTTTGGCTCAGTAATAATCGTGATGTTGAAAAAGAATTGCTTGATAAGCTCCCTACACCTTTATACATATACCTCGGAGATAGACAACGAAAAATACAATTCAAGCCAGAAGGCGCTTGCTTTACGAGATTTTCCTGGCATGTGTATAAGTATACTTGCAATGAAACTAATTAATTTTTTTGCTACGATTTTTCCCTCAGCATCCTTTTTCTGACAATAAGCAGAAATCCAAAGCAAAAATTTATGAGTAACCAACTGACTGGATAGAGCGTGGTGACGATACTATAGCTTTGCAGTGCGACCACTGAGAGCATAAATCGAGCAGTATTGAGAAAATAAAAAGATACAGTCTCGCTTTCTGGTTCGTGCCAAGACTTTCGCACTGTAGGTAAAAACCCCAGCACGTCTATGGCTGTTACAAGCACAGCAGACAGCACAGGCTGTTTGGCCACAAGCCATAGGGCTATTGCGAGAAAGGCCAGCAGGAGAAATACTGTATCTATCAATACTATTTTGACTTGGGATTTAGCCTTTAGTGATAACACAATCACCACACCACACATGAGGGCTGCTGCAAGCGTGACAAATGAACCAGATCCGGCCCCAGCACTGTACTGAAGTGCGAAAGCGATAGCAGTAACTAGACCCCACAGGATCCAGCTGTATATGTGGGGTTTAGTTTTCCCAGCAACAACATCCTTGATGTATGGTATGTATCCTATAAATACAAGGAGCGTTGCTACATATCCTAGGATTGTTTTTGCAAGTTCCATATGGGTATTATACAAAAAAATCCCGTCGTTAACGGGATTATTTAATGAATTGTACAGACGAGAGGACTCTTGCCCCGCTTCAACTGAAATATAAAAAGCGGGGTGAACTTCAGATAAAGTGATTCTAATAAGTTACCAAATCTCGTTGAACGTGTGTAATTACACTTTTGTGAATTACTTATTTATTTTGGATAAGAATGAAAATCGAATATATACCTACTGCTGCAATGCAAAAACTTCCTATTGCCAAAATCAGTAAGGTAACTCTTTCAGACTTTTTTGGTTTAACTTTTATATATTTAACTGGAACATAATATTGCTGTCTGAGCCATAACGGAGATAAATACCATCTAAAATCAACTGAAATTCCATTCCCCCGAAAGTATTCGATAATACAATCGATGCCTAAATAGGTCATTAACAGTGATAGCAGTATAGGAAATACTAAATTATATATCATTGATTTCAATAATTATGTATTCAACTTTTATATGTTTACAAAACGACTCATTTGCCCCGCTTCTATTGAATTATATAAAGCGGGGTGCCCCGTTTGTATATATCAAAGGTGCGAGGTATTTTGCTTTGAGCTCTAATTATGCACAAAATAAACCTCAGAGATCAAACACGTCATAGTAGTGCACAAACTACCATTTGTGCGGACGAGAGGACTTTTGCCCCGCTTCAACTGAATTATATAAAGCGGGGTGAACCTCTTTCGGGGATGAAGTTTTAAACTAGCGCACCCACAAACATTTGTGCGGACGAGAGGACTTGAACCTCCATGCCTTGCGACACAGCCTCCTCAAGACTGCGCGTATACCAATTCCGCCACGTCCGCAATTTAAGACTTAAGTCTAACGTCTAATGACCAAAGACTAAAAAACAAAATTTAATATCGAAAACTTGAGATCAATAAGTAAATAATTATATATCAATTTGTAATTAAATATATTACAAGCTATTTGCTTAATTTAGTACTTTTTGCTTCCGATGATAAGTATTGTACTAAACCGTGAAGCATTTTGCCAATCTCTTCTAATTGAGCTAGTTCTTTTTCTATATCAAAGCCATATAAATCTTGTATAAGTAGAAGAATAGCAACTCACTCTAAGTGTGATTTTCTACTTATTTGTAAATAACGCTTAAATTCTGTATCATTTTCGGCTCCACTTCCTTCAGCGATATTTAAAAGAATTGATGTGGCTGATCTACGCAATTGATCAATTAGATTTCTTTCCTCACTTTTAGGCATTTTATTGCAAAGAATATAAATATTCTTTAACGATTCCTTCGACTTTGTCCATACTTCAAGTTTTTCAAATTTGTAGGTCATTTGTCTTCGTATCGAGCAAAATATTATGCTATAAAATTAAACAATTCATCTAACTTTTGTCTTTCGTCTTTAGTCTTTCGTCTTATTTGTGCCCAGAGGGAGAGTCGACCCCGCTTTAGATATTTCAAAGGAAGCGGGGTTTACTCCCAATTTTGATAAGTGCCCAGAAGAGGATTCGCCCCTTCTGGTTGTATTTTTTTGTAGGGGGCGCCCCGTTAGTCGTAACTAACATGCACGGGGCGAACCTCCCATTGGCTAATTATGTGCCCAGAGGGAGAGTCGAACTCCCAAGACTTTTTACGGTCACTAGCTCCTGAAGCTAGCGTGTCTACCAATTTCACCATCTGGGCTTTTTAACTTTTTTTATCACCCCGACTAAAGTCGGAATAAGTCTCACTATGCTATTTTGCCAATTTCCTTTGGTTAGATATACCATAACTTACTAACCCCGTCACTGGACGGGATAAGTCTCACTATGCTATTTTGCCAATTTCCTTTGGTTTGATATAACATAACTTACTAACCCCGTCACTGGACGGGATAAGTCTCACTATGCTATTTTGCCAATTTCCTTTGGCCTGTCTCAAAATAGCAAGTGAGACTAAAATTATACACTATCTGCTCGCCCTGCGAATTGTGTAACTTGGTGGATAGTAGAGAAATACTGCTGGTGCTTCCTCAACGAGGAACCTCTGGAAATCTGCATAGAGCTTTTTACGTTTCTCAATATTTGTCTCACGTCTGGCATCCTCAAGCAGTTTATCAATTTTGACATTTGTAAAACCTGTGATATTGGTTTGAGACTGAGTTGAATGCCAAAAAGGATACTGATCAGGATCTGGAGGGATTGTCTGGGCTGAGAGAAAAACTTCAAAATCTGAGGGAAGGGAATTTTCTAGCTTCACTTGTGTCCCTATGCCTATATTATTCCATGATGCTGCTATAGAATTTGCAACTGATTCAAACGATGGAAATGTAGACAATGTAAGGGTCGCACTCGTAGATGCCAATGGTGAACCAGTGAGTGTTTTTTTAGCAAGTTGAAGATTTTGACTATAATGACGAACTTTATCTGTATATGCCCAGGATTTAGACGCTATAGGTCCGAACGCTTGATCTCCTGGATATTCTTTTGGAAGCGCGTAGGCGAGAGCTTGACGAACGCTTTTGTCTATCATACGACCTTGAAGAGTGTTGAAAAAAAGCGCAACTACTCTGTCAAATCGTATACTTTTTTCAACGATAGCACCTTTCCAACCTGCCAATTGTGACGGATCTGATATGTCGGAAACGACATCTATATCCCCTAACTTAAATGCAACTACTGCTTCAGATTCATTTCGATAAAATCTATATTCTCTCATGATCTTTTTGGGATCAAGAGGTTCTAGCTTGAGATACTCAATCGTATCGCCTTTGAGCTGTAAATTGATCACTTTATATTCTCCAAACCCCAATAAACCTTTGCGAAAGATAGGCTTTGAGACAAGCGTTGGAAATGGACTATAAGGATCTAAGAGCTTGGCTATAATTGTATGATCATCAACGACTTCAAATGTTACATCGCGGATATTGTAATTTATGTCTCGAGCCGTTACTGGATCACCGTTATGCCACGCGAGATCTTTACGAAGTGAAAATATATACGTTTTACCACTATCAGTCGCTTCCCAACTTTCAGCGAAACCTTTTGTGGCGGTGCCGTCATCAGAAATTTTTGTAAGTCCAAAACTCACATCTTTTTGGACATAGAGTGGCACAGTAGCTGGAGTAAATTGTCCTACGACGCCTATACGCTCCACTGGTGAAAAAAGTGAAATAGCAACTTGTGGTGCAAAATACCAAAAGAGTACCATAACAACTAATCCCACAAGCACCCCTATACCTATGGATTTAGCGTATTTTTTCCCAAACTCAGCGATGAGCCAATATAAAAAGCGTGTTCGTTTCAGTATGGTCATACTTTTGTTTCGTACACCCCAAATTAACGCACAAGCAAACTAGCTATAGAAGTAATAAGAAAGAGTGCACCAAAGACAATTGTGCCACCAAAGACTAATTTTTCTGCACCCCGTTTGGAGCGGTACATCTCACCGCCAAACTCACTGCGCAGTCCACCCTGACTACTTTGCAACAACACTAGACCAATGAGGACACATGAAACAATTATATGGATTACGAGTAATACAGTATTCATACATTTCTCCTTCACTTTGAATCTTTATTATACTACGCCAGCTTCTGCAACCTCCATGATAGCACGTGCAAGCTTTTCACTATCATGGCGGATCAGACTGCGGACAAGTGTGTCTGATTTGGATTTTTCGACCAGAAAGTCACTGACAACATTTTGTCGGATAATAAGTAATTTTTTACTTTTAAGATTATCTACGACTGGAAATTCATGCGATTGGGCATACATGTCCACTGCATCTGGGAATAATGGTCCATTATTGACGATGACAGCATCTACTGATGTTCCTATATAGTTTTGTAGAGCATCCAGGTGATCTTGAGCAGTATATCCGTATGTTTGACCATATTTGGTCATAAGATTCATGACATATACTTTTTTGGCTTTGGTCTCCTGGAGGGCTTCAGGAATCCCACTGACCACTATATTTGGCAATATGCTGGTATACAAATCTCCAGGCCCTAATACGACGATATCTGCATTTTTGATTGCATCCAGCGCATCTATGTTTGGTTCTGCCTCTGGTTGGAGGTAGACTTTTGCAATTTTAAGCGTACCATCATGCTCTGGTTCATCTATAAGGTGTTCCTCTGATACAACAAGTCCATTTTCATATTTTGCAAACAAATTAGTATCAGTAAAAGATACTGGAATAACATTTCCATGAATACGCAACACTTTTCCGGTTTGTCGAATTGCTTCTTTTTGTGAACCTAGCACATCAGAAAGAGCTGCCATAAACAGGTTTCCAAATGTCATACCAGAGATACCCTGACCTCGTTCAAATCTGTACATAAATAATTGTCGTAGGAGCCCCATACGACCTGGTTTTTCATCTGCAAGTGCCACCAGACATTGCCTGATGTCGCTTGTGGGAAGTAGTCCAAACTCGTCACGAATACGCTTGTTACTGCCACCACTATCGCTCATTGTTACTATTGCCGAGAGGTGTTTGGTGTGAAGCTTGAGGCCGGATAAAGCAACAAATGTCCCTGTGCCACCACCTATACACACGATGTGAGGTCCACCGCTTTGCAGAGTGGATGTTTTTGACAAACTACTCATAGATCTTGAATTCATAATTAGCCCTCGCTCACGTCGTGGAGAAAATTTGCAAAAAAGGTGATGAGAAATGTTACTAGTACGAGAGACAATATATAAGAAATCTGAAAGGGTGGTACGACAAATCCGTTCCACACTACTCCTGGAAAATTCCAATCCGTAATACGCACCTCAGGCACTATAAAGGTGAGAAGAAATATAACAACAACATTTACAGCCCAACTCATGAGTCCTAGTGTCAAAATATTGACAGGGAGAAACAGTATCTTGAGAAGTGGCTTCACAAATACCATAAGTATTGAGAGCACAAAACCAGCAAAAAGTACCATTCGCCAATCGCCTGTAAAGACGAGCGCAGGCAAAAGCTGGCTCGTGAGCCAAAGGGCAAAGACATTAAAAAGGAACACCCGGATGAGGTATTTCATCGTCCCCCAATGGTATCAAACCTGCGAGATGGAAGCAATCATTGGCGCAATAGTTAGCCTCAAACAGAGCAACTATAAACTGAGAATCGAGAACTAAGTACGCCTTACACAGAGCAAAGAACACAATGACCAGAACGCAGAGTGAACAGTAAATCAAGAGATGAGAATCAAAAATTGTCATTGCGAGGAACTGATTTGCTTCGCATATGTGACGTGGCAATCTAAATAGAGATATCGAGAATCGAGAATGAAGAATTAATACGTTTTATGAACTTTATCTTTTTCCCACACCCAACAACTTTTTTTGCAGTGTCATCCTGTAGGCATTTGCAAATCTGTGGGCTTCATCACGGACACGTTGGAGTACTGCAATGGCTTTATGCGTGAGCGGTAGGGTGATAGTTTTGAACCCATCTCCATTGGAAATCACAATGGACTCGTATCGCTTGGCCAGACCGATAAGCGGAATATACACTCCCAACTCTGAAAGCGCTTTTTTGGCAGCCCCCACTTGTCCTGCGCCACCATCTACGATAAATAGGTCAGGAAATGGCCACTCCGGATGCGCAAACCGGCGTTTGACAACTTCTCCCATCATGGCAAAGTCGTTTTGTCCCTGTACTGTTTTGATGCGAAATCTCCGGTACCACATGCTATCTGGCATCCCATCTGTGAGCACCACAAGCGACGCAACCGCTAGTGTGTTGCCAAAGTTTGAGATATCCATGCACTCAATACGCCCGAGTCGTTCAATATTTGGATAAGCATCTCTGAGCACTTTTTGCAGTGCCTCAATTTGTTCTTCTGACCCTACGCTCTGTACAGGATCCATGCGCACTCCGCTCGTCATAGGGTTAAAACGTCTCCCTAAGAGTCTGATCAGATGATCACGCTGATTTTTTACGTCGGCTGCTTGCTCAAAAAGCTCTGCTTTTGCAAATTTTTCCATCAGTCGTTCTAAGTCAGCAATGATGAGGCGAGATTCTCCAGACAATATGCGTACGATTAGGCGCATATGTTGTCTATAATTTTTTGTCAATTCCCTTTTTTCTGGACCTTCAGGCATTTTTGCAATTAGAGAAGGACATGGGTCACACAGACCAATATGCGTATAAAAACAGGCTCTCCCCGTACGTTCTTTTTGGGTGCAGTAAGGGACGATCGTGCGAATATGTTTGAGGATACCTCGTAAAAAGGTTGTAGAGGGAAATGGCCCAAAACACGGATTGTTACTCGTATTTAGTCTATCTAGATTTCGCTTTCTGACCATCTCCAGCCTAGGGAGTGTATCGCTCATGGTGATATTGACGTAAATGGGTGACTTGTCGTCTTTGGCGATAATGTTGTACTTTGGCAAATACTCTCGGATAGTTTTTGCTTCCAGAAGAAGAGCTTCAAATTCACTTTCAACAAGCTTTGTTTCTATGCTATGAATTTGACTGACGAGCTGAGCAGTTTTGCCTTCTATCCTGCTATTTTGAAAGTACTGATGGACGCGTTTAAACAAATCTATTGCTTTACCAACATAAATCACTTTACCAGCGCGATTGTGATAGATATATATACCAGGTGTATGTGGGAGAGCAGCTAGTGTCTCCTTGAGCGTTTTTTCCATAAAAGTGGAGAGATATACCGATATACTCGCATAATACCATAGAGTAAAAATGGCATTACTAGTGGGATGAGAAAAATAAATACTGGGATCACAAAAAAGTGTCGCTCAAGCATGTGCTCACCCACCTGAAAATATATTTTTCCATTTCCAACATCAAACAGGGATGGTGTGTGAAAGGGAGACTGCAGGTTTTTTTGAGAAAAAGGTGGGATGGTCACTGTCCCAAACCTTTGACTGTACTCAAATGGCTCGCCACCAGTGCGGATGTCTTTGATTTCTACCGTTGTTCCTGAAGGATTACCGAGTTCTAATTCTAGAATGGTTGGAATACCTGCGAGTATAACAGTTGGTACTGTTGTGCCCGTACGAACATCAGTCACTACAGGCTCTGGATATTCTGTCAGAAATTTAACACGAATATCACGACGCATCTTTTCATTGTTTTTATAAAACCCAGGTGGATAGGGTTTATCACTCGACTGACCCCATATGGTAAATGCTACGTGATTAAAATCGTGCGTACTAAAGTAGTCATTGCCGCCAGTCGTATCTGCCCAGGTGGGATCGACAGGGATCCACAATTTACTCTCAGTATCATAATATTCAGGCCACGCATGGAGCACATCACGGATAAAGGATAATGGCCTTTGCCGGTCATCGGTAGTATATGCATAACCAATGACAGCTCGAGCAGGGATTCCGCTTGCACGAGCAAGTGTGACAAAGAGATCCGTATATTGCATACAAAGCGCTATGTCAACGTGAGCAAGAAGGTCATCAATGTGTCTGCGTATTGGGCCACTCGTAAGGGCAGAATCGCTGTACTGGAGATGTTCTACAACAGTTTTATATACATCAAGAGGTGATTTGATATGTGTAGCAAGAGCTGTTATGGCTGGATTTGTGGTATCCCACTGGGTATCTTTTGGAAACACAATCTCTCCTGTGGTGGAGTTTCCCCTAGGTACAACTCGTGTTTCCACTACAACAGTTGCGAGAATATCTAACGTTTGTCGTGACTTCATTGCATATGTAGCAATCCAATTGCCATCGGGGTCCACAGATAATTTATTTGGAAGGGGTTCAAGAGATCGAATTGATACGGATTGAAAACTGGTATCTGGTGGGAGTGTTATCGAAAGATCTTGCGCGTTATACCGGGGATTTGCTAAAAAGTATGACAGAGTAAACTCGTAGACCTGCTGTTGCCCATATGCTGCAGTGATGCCGTGGGCAAGTTCGGTTTTCGTCCAAAAATCACCATTGACTGGCTTAGGCCATACGTACGCTAATGGCCCTAGATCTGGATGTACTTTAACTTTAGCGGTATACCCATCAACAGACGAATCTTGGGGTGCAGGTGGGAGATTTACTTCCCAAACCGCCCCAACTTTTTTGGCGATATCAGCATCATCAAACCGAACCGTTAATTCTTGAACAGACCCTAACCCGATAACTGGTTTATTAAATTGGAGAGAAATTGTGGTTTTTTGTCCGTCTTTGGTGAGCGTAGGGGTAATTTGTCCAGTGGTGTCCCGCGCCACGACATTACTAATACCCAAACTGTCTATAGTGATAGTGTATCCTTTGGGGTATGTGCTCGAATCAGAAATGATGAGTTTTATTTGTTGAGTAACAGTTGTAGTTCCAGTTGGGCCAATTTCATAGCTCACATCATAAATAGAGTGAAATTGATCAACTGCATATATTTTTGAAGCAAAAGGTAGGGCACAAACAGTTATACAAAATAATTGAAGAATTTTTTGCCACATGCTGTATACGCACTTCGTGTTTTTTGTACGATTATTAATCAATTCATTTGCGTGTCACTCTCGCGGAAGCGAGTATCAAATTAGGCAATCCCACTGGATCCTCGGTCAGGCCCGCCTGCCGGCGAGGCAGGCCGAGGATGACAGATCGAATGATTCAAGCTGTCACAAATTGTCATTCTCGTGAAAACGAGAATCCAAATATTACCCTAACTGATCCTCGATCAGGTCGAGGATGACGGATTAAGCCATGCCCTATCAAAACAATTCTTTCAAAAATGATCCAGTGTGTGAACGAGTAGTTTTGGCGATAAGTTCAGGGGGACCTGCAACTAGTATCTCACCTCCACCATCTCCACCCTCAGGCCCCAGATCCACTACCCAATCAGCATTTTTGATGACATCCAGATTGTGTTCGATTACCAGAATTGTATTTCCAGACTCGCTTAATTTATGTAATACTGCAAGCAACTTATCTATATCTGCAAAATGTAGTCCCGTTGTAGGTTCATCTAAAATATAGATCGTTCTACCTGTGGCTTTCCGTGAGAGCTCACTTGCAAGCTTTATCCGTTGTGCCTCACCACCAGAGAGCGTGGGGGCGGGCTGGCCAAGCTTCACATACCCCAAACCAACATCGACAAGCGTCTCGGCTTTACGACAGATGAGTGGTTGATGGGTAAAAAACTCTTTGGCTTCCTCAGCTGTCATCTCTAGTACCTGGCCAATATTTTTTCCATGAAACTCTACTTCAAGAGTCTCGCTATTGTAGCGTCTGCCGTGACAAACCTCACAGGTCACGTAGACATCTGAGAGAAATTGCATTTCAATTTTGCGTTGTCCCTCTCCCTCACATGCTTCACAGCGGCCACCTTTGACATTAAAGGAAAATCTTCCAGGCTGATATCCGCGCACTTTGGCATCTGGCATGTTGGCATAGAGATCACGAATGAGTTGAAACATGCCTATGTAGGTGGCGGGATTTGATCTTGGTGTACGACCAATGGGTGATTGGTCTACGAGCACTACCTTATCTAATTCTTTTAGGCCTTTAAGCTCTTTAAATACCCCAGGTTTATCTTTATAAAGTGGGTTGTACTGCTTTTCCAAAGCCTTGTAGAGGGTTTCTACGACAAGCGTCGACTTTCCACTCCCAGATACTCCTGTTACACATGTGAGAAGACCTAACGGAATAGATAAATTTACATGCTTTAGATTGTTTTGATGCGCATCCACAAGCTCGAGCCATCTTTCTGGTTTATCTGCGTGGGCATGTCTATTGCGACTGATAGTTCTATCACCACGGAGAAATTGTGCCGTAACAGAGTGTTTCACTTTTTTCACTTCAGCACTTGGACCTGCTGCCACGATTGCGCCACCGTGTACACCTGCACCCGGCCCAAAATCGACGAGGAAGTCTGCGGCCTCCATCATGTCACGATCGTGTTCAACAACGATTACAGTATTTCCCAAGTTTCGTAGGTGTTCGAGCGTATCGATGAGTTTCTGATTATCACGCTGATGTAATCCTATGGATGGCTCGTCTAAAATATAAAGAACTCCTGAAAGGCCAGAGCCAATTTGAGATGCCAGACGAATACGCTGGGCTTCACCACCAGATAGAGTCGTGGCACTACGTGAAAGTGTCAAATACTCAAGTCCCACATTTGCCAAAAACTGCAGTCTGGATTTGATTTCTTTTACTATTGGAGTGGATATGGTCATCTCGGTTTGTGAAAGCGTGGGAGATGTGAGCGTATCCATCCAACTCCGTCCGCGCGTGATGGACATGTCTGTGACGTCTGCAATAGATTTGTCTGCAATAGTTACCGTGAGTGATTCTTTTTTGAGGCGCTTCCCGTCACATGCTGTGCACCGTTCATCACGCATATATTTTTCAATCTCGGCACGAACAAACTCTGATTCGGTTTGAGAATGACGCATTTTGAGTTCCCCCACGACCCCACGGTACGGTTCATGAATGGCGGTAGACTCCCCTTGGCGATTGGTACCCGTGACACGGTAGATTTGCTCCCCTGTGCCCTCAAGCAATATTTGTTTATGTTTATCAGAAAGCTTGGCAATTGGTGTTCGCGGATCAATGCCATGCGTATCGCAGACGGTTGCTACCACGCGAGAAAACCATGTGTCGTGCATAAACATTGAGGCAAATGGAAGGATGCCACCCTCCAGTATCGTAAGATTTTCTTTGAACACAAGCGTTGGGTCTACGGTGAGTACTGAGCCAAGCCCCGTACAAGATGAGCACGCGCCGTGAGGAGAGTTAAAGGAAAACGTTCGTGGCTCGATCTCGGGAAAAGAGATATTACAGACCGGGCAACTAAATTTTTCAGAGTATGTATGATCGACTGTTTCTTTTGGCTTTTCTGGAAAATCAAAGCTGGCGTCTTTGACCTCACTAACCACTACGATGCCGTCAGAGAGGAGCAGCGCCTGCTCGACTGCATCGTTCAGCCTGGTTCGCAAGAGAGGAAGCCCAGCGTCTTTGAGATCCTTGGGCGCAATAGTAATGCGGTCATGAATGGCTTCTATAGTATGTTTGTTGGTTTTTATGAGTATGAGATCTTCGTCTGTTCCCATATACCGACCGTCAACTCTGGCCTGCCTGATACCTTTTTGCCGGAGGTTTGTCAGAAGCGTCGAAAATTCTCCTTTGCGGTCACGCACCACTGGCGCCAGAATCATGAAACGCACCTGGCGATTGGCGGTAGACTTGAGAGTCTCTGTTGCGAAGCGGATGACACCGTCTACGATTTGTTGGGGCGTCTGACGACTGATTTCGCGGCCACAGTTGGGGCAATGTGGGTGACCAACTCTTGCGAAAAGGAGACGTAGATAGTCATAAATTTCTGTCACAGTACCTACCGTTGATCTGGGATTGTGTGAGGTGGATTTTTGATCTATCGAGATAGCGGGTGACAAGCCTTCGATGCTATCAACATCTGGCTTGTCCATGATGCCCAAAAACTGACGGGCATAGCTAGAGAGTGATTCGACATACCGTCGTTGCCCCTCAGCGTAAATCGTGTCAAACGCCAAGCTGGATTTGCCAGACCCAGATAGCCCGGTAAATACCACCAATTTGTACTTGGGGACATCCAGATCAACGTTTTTAAGATTGTGTTGGCGGGCGCCGCGTATCTTTAGAGTATCCATAATATTGATGAGCGCAAGATTAGTACAAGATGAGCGCTAGATGCCCTACATACCATGCTCTCCCTATCGGCCATACGCAAAATAACCGCGAGATGACCGTGGCAATAGATTATGACACAAATATTTAAAGTGAGCAATTATAAGCTAAACGTAAATTACTTCCCCACGCCTACCTCTTTCTCAATCCTGGCAATCGTATCTCGCAGCTGGGCTGCGAGTTCGAAGTTGAGGTCGTGGCTGGCTACCTGCATAGCTTTCCTGAGTTTTTTGACTGACTCCTTGGCATCCTTGGGAGTCAAGGTTTGAATATATTCTTTCGTCACATCGCTGGCACGGAGTTCACCCTCCACTGGGGCATTCGGGTCATGCTCAACCATATCAGCACGAATAGGTTTTGAAATAGACTCCGGTGTGATACAGTGCTTGGCGTTGTATGCAAGCTGCACCTCACGTCTGCGTTCGACTTCCTCCATGGCAGCTTTCATCGATCTGGTCATCACATCACCATATAGGATAGCTTTCCCACCAACATTACGTGCCGCACGTCCCATGGTTTGGATGAGACTTGTGCGACTGCGGAGAAACCCCTCTTTATCAGCATCTAGAATAGCCACAAGCGATACTTCAGGTAAATCCAGCCCTTCGCGTAAGAGATTAATTCCCACAATTACATCGTACTTACCCTTACGAAGGTCTGCGAGAATATCACTTCGTTCGAGCGTTAGGATATCCGCGTGCAAATAATGGACCTTGATCTCTTTTTCCTCAAGAAATTTTGAGAGATCCTCTGCCATGCGCTTAGTAAGGGTTGTCACTAATACGCGTTCATGTTTTTCTACTCTCATTTGAATTTCTTTGAGGAGATCTGGGATTTGGTCTTTGACAGGGCGCACTTCGATGACAGGATCAATTAAACCAGTAGGCCTTACTAACTGTTCAACTACACCCGTTAATGCGGGATCATCAACCCTTTTTGATTCACTCGAAACACGCTCCATTTCCCATTCGTCTGGCGTTGCAGATACATATATGGTTTGCGGAAGGATACGTAAAAATTCATCAAAACGCAGTGGTCTATTGTCTAGTGCTGCAGGAAGACGAAATCCAAAGTCGATCAGTGTTTGTTTGCGCGAACGGTCGCCGTTGTACATACCCCGTACCTGGGGAATAGTCATGTGGGACTCATCGATAAATAGTAACCATTCGTCACCATATGCTTCCTGAAAGTATTCAAAGAGTGAAAATGGTGCACTACCGGGTTCTCTGCCATCAAAATAGCGAGAATAGTTTTCGATACCATTCACAAAGCCAATCTCTGCAAGCATTTCCAAATCATATTCAACTCGTTGCCGTATGCGCTGGGCCTCAATAAGTTTACCCTTTGATTTAAAAAACGCTTCTTGTTCATCTAGGTCTGCTCGGATTTTTTCAAATACATCATGATAGGTCTTGGGGTCAGTCATGTAATGTTTGGCAGGATAGAGTACAGTCCCGCTAATCACTTCCTCTTGAGCTCCCGTGAGGGGATCGACATAGCTCAAATGATTGATAAACTGCTCGCCTACTATGATGCGAATTGCACGGTCCTCATAGGCGGGAAAAACGTCAATCGCATCACCTCTGACCCTAAAGGTACTGCGATGAAAGCCGTAATCACTCCGTTCATACTGCAGATTAGTTAGCCGTAGAATAATTTGCTCACGGCTTACTTTGGCACCAGGCTGAAGCTCGAGGACAAAGTTGCCGTACTCTTTGGGAGAACCAATATTGTAAATACATGAAACTGAGGCTACGACGATAGCATCGGGGCGCGTCAAAATGTTAGTTGTGGCAGCCAGACGGAGTTTATCTATTTCCTCATTTATCTCCGTTTCCTTTTCTATGTATGTATCTGTAGAGGCTACATAGGCCTCAGGCTGGTAATAGTCGTAGTAAGATACGAAGTAAGACACGGCATTTTTCGGAAAAAAATCACGAAACTCCTGGTAGAGCTGGGCTGCAAGAGTTTTGTTATGTGAAATGATGAGCGCGGGTCTATTGAGTTTCTCAATAACGGAAGCCATGGTGTAGGTTTTACCACTACCAGTAACCCCAACCAGCACCTGCTCTTTCATCTGAGCCTGAATTCCACGCACAAGTGCCGCGATAGCTGCAGGCTGATCGCCTGCTGCTTGATATTTTGACTCGAGGATAAATTGGTTCATAAATATTATTCAATTATTGACTCTTTTTGATGTCTAATGATCTATTGACCATTCGGCTTTCTTTTGGCATAGTATACAAGAAGCGTAAGACATTTCGGTTTTTATCATACCACGCTTCAGACAGATACTTAAATAGTTAAAAGTACTTAGTACTTATTTATAGTATTAGTTTGTGATTTTTTTGTTTGTTTTGACATTTTTAATTAGTTTACATTGCGATTTGTTTTGACATTTTGTACTTTTTTGTTTTGCTTGTTTTGACATTTGGATTTTTGAAATTTGGATTTACATTCATTTTAAACATATGCCAGCAGTACTCTACCAGCGCGAACGACAACTTTTAGACTTTATCACCCAGTTTATCCAGCGCTATGGATATGCACCAACACTTAAGGAAATTGGTGCAGGAATGGGTATGAATTCCCCTGCTACAGTTCATGAGCATATCGATAAACTCCGTCAAAAAGGCTATATCAAAAAACTTGATGGTACAGCTCGAGGACTTGAAGTAGTGGCTGACTACAACCGAGCAGCCAATCAACAGACAGTAGTTGAGTTACCTGTACTTGGATACATTGCTGCAGGAGCCCCACTTGAGCCATACACTGATCCAAATTATTATCTCTCGATTCCTCCAGGGATGGTATCAAAGGATAAGGCCGGATATGTACTCCAAGTAAAGGGGACGTCAATGATAGAGGACGGCATCCTGGATGGAGATTTTGTGGTGGTCCAACACCAACAGGACGCAAAAAATGGGGACATTGTCGTGGCACTTTTGCCCAACGGACTGGCAACACTCAAGCGAATTTATTTTGAAAAAGATCGGATCAGACTCATGCCAGCAAATTCAGCTATGAGCCCAATTATTACTACACATTGCAAAGTGCAAGGTAAGGTTGTTGGTGTTATCCGAAAGTATAGCGCTTGAACAATCATTCAGGCCAAGAAGGCTTTATTTCACTTCAGATGCGTCTTTAGATACATCATCAGATTTTGAATAATTTTTTTTGATTCTGATTTTGTAATATAAATACATAAGTCCTAAACCCAATAAACCAAATCCAATTATAGTAAGTATCGATTCTGCTTTTTCAAAACCATGTGTGAGATTGCTAAATGTTTCTGCACCTGCGTACCCAAAATATAGAAAGATAGAATCTCGTATGATTGTACCCAAAAACGCCGCTAACACAAAAGACTTTAGGCTAGTTTTGAATAATCCACAAGCAAGGGATATAGGGGTACTTGGCATAAATGGGATTGATCTAAGTGGAAATAAAATATAAAAATCTTTTTTACCTTTGCCAAATTTAGATCCAATAGTTTCAATTTCTTTATGTCCAACACCTATTAGCTTTCCAAATTTTGTTAAAATGACGTCTTCTAGTTTATCTGCTAAAAAATAAAATATTGTTGCACCACAAGTTTTTCCTACAGCTCCGAGTATAGATAAAATAAATAAATACCAGATTGGCATATTTTGTAGCTTTGCTATGCTTCCAGTAAGAGTTGGTACAAGAGGAGAAGGTATAGGTGCTACGATTTCCTCTATGATTGATCCTAAGATTACAAATAATTCAACAGGTACCATGCTCGCGAAACTCGTTAATAAATGCTCAAATTGTTTCATGTATACTCCTTTATCAAAATGTGAAATATAAGCTACAGTTCAAAGCAATAAATACATTGCACTGTCAAACAATATATATTTATGATATCGTTTACTATATGGGTACTCTTTACCTTGTGTCAACACCTATAGGAAATTTGGAAGATATTACACTTCGTGCGATAAAAGTCTTGCTTACCGTTCCTGTAATTGCATGTGAGGACACTCGCAGAACGGGCCTCCTCCTTTTACATCTTGAGAAATACGCTCGGGCACTTTCTATCATTCCAAATCTGAAACGTACACTTGTGCGACTGGATGAACAGACTGAACAAACTGAGGTACCAGGTCTTATAGGTAAATTAAAAGAGGGCGTATCAGTGGCACTTATAAGCGATGCGGGAACTCCACTTGTATCAGATCCAGGGTATCTGCTTGTAAGCGGCGCACACAAGCACAATATTGCAACAGTCGCCGTACCTGGCCCAAGTGCTATCCTCACTGCTATCGCAAGCTCGGGCCTCCCAGTCAATCATTTTACCTTTTTGGGATTTTTGCCTGAAAAGGAAGGTGCTAGGAAAAAACTTCTTGAGGCACTCAAAAATTCTCAAAAGTCTCTGGAGTCAACCTATATATGTTACTGCGCACCGCACAAATTGCAAACAACGCTTCATGACATCAAAGATGTACTGGGGAAAGTGACAATGAGCGTAGGACATGAACTGACAAAGGTGCATGAATCAGTCAAGACCACTAGTATTCAAGAAGCTATAGACAATACTTCAGAGCCACT
>CAZPNL010000002.1:0-68074 GCA_964588145.1 uncultured Gammaproteobacteria bacterium | reverse complement strand
TTTTGGATGAGGATATTGTATTTACCAGATTGAGCAATAGGCTTCGTCTTGTATGTAAACTCGATCCGAGACTGGCTCTTGGGGTTGATGATCAAAAAGCCTTCGATGACGGTTTTCCCCAGACTATCGTATGTCGTCATATCCTCGGCCTTTGAAGTCTTTGGGTGTATAGAACCCTTGCTGTCCACAAGCGTACTGCCTGCTGGCACATAGACGCGAAGCCAGTTGCGAAGTGGGGCGTTTAAGCACAGCAGTCCAGCCTCTAGATCACAGTTGCTGGCTGCAAAAGAATTGGTATAGGTGATGAGTACTTTATTTGTAGTGGATCCATCGCCTTCTACCTTTACATCTTTGGAAACTTTAAAAGTGGTAAAGAGGTTTGATTTGGCTCCAGCAAAGTTGGTGTTATTGATATGGAGGTAGTCCCATCCTTCACCCTCTTTGTACTTGAGGATAGCGGGGGTTTCTTCTTTGGTTGCAATTCGCCCTGCCAGATTGAAGCTCTCTGCTGCCTTTTGCACCTCAGGATCTTTGAAGTAGGCGATGATATGCTTTTGATTGATTTGGTCAAAAAACATTGCAAAAAGTTTACCCCAGTACTGGGAGGGTGAAACTCCTAAAGCCTTTTGCATGAGATCGCGCATGAGGACTCCAATGATGTCTTTGCGTGCTTCACGGACATAATTGACTGGTCTTGTCGAATAATCCTCAAGCTCGTAGACAGCCTTTGGACAATCACAGCGCTTGTCATTGTCTGCACTAAACTCGCGGCCGTATGCATACTGAGGCCCCAGGATCTTGAGAATCTCTACGAGTACATTTGTATCCATCACCCAGATACCGTCGATTTTTTCTTTGCGATTGCTGGCTGCGTACATAGTTTCAAACTGGTTCATGGAGAGCTTGAAATCAGGAGACAGATTGCTATCTCGAATAAACCACTGACTCACGCCTTTGTGAAACTTTACAATCTCTGGTGGCGCTTCAAATTTTTTGTTTATTGAGTTATCTAGGGCGTATATATCATCTGCACCCTCCAGGATGATCTTGCCACGAACGATACGAAACTGGGCGTAGGCTGTAAGAAATCCTCCTGTAGGACGAAGTTCTTTATCATTTTGAAACACGACGAGGTACCGTTTTTCATTGGGTTCACCAAGTAACTCTGGAAGCTTTTTGAGCAGTGGCTGTGCGTTGACAAATAGTCCTGCTGCATTGTCGATAAGTGCTCTAGCATCAATCATCTGTTGACGTATCTTGGTACCTTTGTATTCCTCTGGATAACGCATGGGGTCAATCTGATCGAGCTCTTTTTGGACTGTTTCGACAGATGTTGCAATGTCGTTTACCTTTGGTATAAGAGCAGTCATGGTTTTGACAGCAAACTGGATACGCTCATCAGCACTACCAGCTACAAAGTTGGTCTTCGTTCCTTTAAGCCCCAATAGATCTGCATTGGGCTCGAGAGCCTGAATAGTCTTGTCTCCAGCATCTAAACCTGCAAACGCAGCATTAAACGCATGCTCACCATCCATAACATATTCGTTTAGATACGGTATTTTTTTCAGTGGATCTGTGGCTTTGTAGGTATTTCGCACAACTGTCAGGTCTGCACGAACTTGGGCCAAACCCGCTTTCGATTTCTCAAGATCTTGAGCTTTAGCTGCAGCGGCAAGCTCTCTGGCACTTGTGATCACTTTTTGTCCTTGTGGCACGATCTCCTTCATGGGATAGAGCGTCATAGCAAGGGCACCTATGGTTACACCAATCACTAGAAGTGGAATGAGAATGAGAAGCAAAAGGCACCCAAATACTTTTTTGGCTCCGCCTTTTTTCTTGGGTTTTACTTCTGTATCAATAACTGACTCTTTCTTTTTTCCAAACATAGGTTTATTTATTATCTCTGAAATATACGTACAATGTCAAACTGCCCCTTTCCCGCTAATCATCGCCCAGGGGGATTTGAGGAGGATGATCACATCAAGCATTACAGATCTCCTCTCGACATAGTCTGCATCCATCTTAATCCTCTTATCAAAGTTTACCTCGCTTCTGCCTGACACCTGCCAGTAGCCGGTCATACCGGGTTTGGCTGAGAGCACGACTTTCACAAGCTTTCTGGTATGTGGGTATTTGCGTTGCTGTTCTACGAGTTCATCTGGATAGTATGGCCGTGGACCCACAAGGCTCATGTCTCCACGAAATACATTGAGGAGCTGCGGAATCTCATCAAGCGAGTGCTTGCGAATAAACCTCCCTACCTGCGTGACACGGGGGTCGTCAGGGAGCTTATAGCTATTTTTTTTGTATTCACTATAGAGACTGGCAAACTTGGGGTCTTTGCGCAGCTTCTCATGTGCATTGACGATCATCGAACGAAATTTAAAGAGCTTGAATAATTTTCCGTTTTTTCCGACGCGCTGCGGTGTATCAGCAAGTATCGGCCCCTCAGTCTCCAGTTTGATAGCTACAGCCGTCACAAAACAGATCGGGAAAAACACGATGGCCAATATACTGGCACCGACGATATCAACTGTCCGTTTAAAAAAAGGATAGAGCATATTGCTTTAAGTGAATTAGGTGAGATGCTCCAGATCCGTGCCTGCCAGGCTCTCCACAAGCTTTTTAATCTTGGGCACTGAGGTTTTTTTACACACAAGTACGACGTCCCCAGTATTGATGACAAGCGTATCGGAAACATCTATAGTCACGACAGTCTGGTTGGTATAATTGTACACCAAACTATCCTTTGTATCACGTAGCACCACAGAGCCTTGTATGACGTTTTTGTCTTCCCCGTCCTCGAGCGCCTCCTTGAGTGCCTCCCATGCACCTATATCACTCCACTCAATGTTATCTGATACAACCAGAGCCTGACTGGGGTTGAGTTTCTCTAAGATAGCATTGTCAAAGCTGATTTTTTCGAGCTTCGGGTAAAGACGCTCAAGCGTTTCCTCGTATTTAGACGTACGCCAAGCATCAGCAATTTGCGAGAGATCCCTATGCATATTTGGCACAAACTGCTCGTACTGTTTCCAAAGAAATGCGGGAGTGGTCACAAAGTACCCAAGATTCCATGCGTGATGACCACTGGCAAAGTATTCCTCTGCCGTTTTTTCATCTGGCCTATACTGGAAACCCACAAAATGATGAAATGCCACGCCTCCTACCTTTTTAGCTTGTTTGCCGTAGTTGATCCAACCCAGGTTCACACTGGCAAATCGTGGCTTTTGGGATACAAATATGATTTGCTCCGGGTTTTTCTCGATTTCTTTGCCTGCAGTTACAAGTATTTTTCGAAACAGGGCGTCTTTTTTCACGAGATGATCACTCCAGAGTATTACCATGGGCTCATTGGGGGATTCGCGGTTGAGGAGTGCTGTCACAAGTCCTACAGCTGGTCCCACATCGCGCATGAGGGGCTCTGAGATGATGTGATTGACGGGCATTTCTGCAAGCTGATCTGCCACTATACGCGCATAATCTTTGCCAGTAGATACATAGAGATCTTTCCATGAAAAGTCTGGTTGCAAGCGGCTAGCAGCAAGCTGAAGCGTAGATTGGTTTCCCACGATTTTTTCAAACTGCTTTGGGGACTTTTTGCGAGAAAGGGGCCAGAGACGCGTACCCACTCCACCAGCAAATATGACAGCTTTCATAAATAATATCTCCTTTCATATCTTGGTGCATAAACGGCTTGTGACCTGTCTATCAGCCAGATATTTCTACTTTTTTTACTAAATACTTTTGGTGAGTCTCCTCACCAGCGCATCAAACTTTTGTAAAAAAACTTCTTCACTAAATCGCCTCGCATGTACCTCACACACTGACCGAGTATAGGCACTTTTTTGGAAACTTGCTAGTACCTCTTTGAGACTTTCTACGGTTTGTTTTTCAAATAAAATTCCTGTTTTGCCATTTTGGACTATCTGGGCAATCCCGCTGTGTTTATAGGCAACCACTGGTGCCCCCAGAGCCTGGGCTTCGACGGCAGCTATCCCAAAGTCCTCGTCAGCAGCCGAGATATATGCGCGACAATTTCTATAATATGCACCAAGCTCACTATCCGTCAAATGCGAGGTGACAAAGGTAACATTTTTTCCTGAAATACTCCGGAGTTCTGCCTCTCCTGGGCCACGGCCAATGACGATAAGCGGAAGGTTGAGGGCATTACAGGCTTCGATAATAAGGTCTATCCGTTTGTACCCGACAAATCGGGAGACAACCAGAAAAAAGTCTTTTTGCGGAGGGGCGACTTCTTCTGCACTTAGGAGCTCTGATACGTCAACAGGTGGGAAGATCACCTCCTCTACAGTTCTGTGATAATACGTTTCAATTCGTTCCGATACCCTGTCTGATATGGCGACATAGTAATCAGGACGTGCAGATGCAACTTCATCCCAATTACGAAGTGTATTCCCTATTTTTTTTAACGTTTGTGAGGCAAGACTACTGAAGACCCCAAGTCCTGGTCTGGTTTCATATTCATCCCGCCCACTCCAGAGGTATCTTGTTGGCGTCAGACAATAACAGATATGCACCTGACCTGGTCGGGTAATAACATTTTTTGCCTCTGCAGAGCTGACTGATATGACGACATCAAATCCATTGAGATTGAGCGTCTCAAACGCCAGAGGCATGAGCCACGGAAACAGGCGGTGATGGGAGCGGGCAAAGGGGATGTGGCTGACAAAACTTGGTCTTACATCAAAATCATCTGCCCATGGAGCCTCAATCGGATCATAAACAGAGGTAAAAAGTGGTGCTTCAGGATAGAGTTTGTGGAGAGACAAAAGTACACGTTCTGCTCCACCAAAAGTATTAACCCTGTCATAGATGATGGCAATGTTCATACAGATTCGTAGACTGCCAGTGTTTGTTTGGCGAGTTTGTCCCAGCGGTATTTTTGACTAAAGCGCTTAAACGCGTGCTTGGCAAGGAGCTTCTGATCTACTGGGTTTTGTTCTATCGCGTCTAGTTGTCGAGCAAACGCGTCTTGATCATGCACATTTACATAGGTTGCCAAATCACCCATCACTTCACGAAATATAGGTATATCGTTTAAAAGTACTGGCGTCCCAAGTGATACTGCCTCTACTGGTGGCAATCCAAAGCCCTCAGCGGTGGACGGTGATACCAGACACGCGGCATGTGTATAGAGTGATGAGAGCTGTGTGTCGCCTGCTGGACCAAAAAATCTGACGCGGTCCTTACTGGTTAGCGTGGCTACCAAACCCTTCAGTCTCGCATAAAACATATCATCACGTCCGACAAGCAGAAGCGAGGTCTTAGATTGTGGATGTGTCTTCACATACATTTCAAATGCCCGAATAAGCGCTTCAACATTTTTATGCGGATATGCGTTCCCAACATACAAAAAATAAGTCTCTGGAATAAGGCGCTCTTGTGTCGGTACAAGCCTAGTATCAAATCCCTCCAGTGTAACTGCCAGACGGTCTCTGGCAAATGGAAACGCTTGAGTCAGTTCAGCTTCTACAGTATGGGAAACGGTAATAATTTTTTGTGCTCTCAATATGCCCAGATACAGCACTGCCTTATATGCAAGTTTTTTTAAGGCGTATAGCGGCAATGGGAGCGTGCTGGCTTTCCCAGTCGTTACATGCAGTACGATGAGATCATGAATGGTAAGGATAAATTTCCCAGGATAAAAAATAGGAGCCGTAAAATACGGCACATGCACAACATCGAGCTTGTCTTTCAAGTACGCCAGAGGCATCTCCACCTGCTCGGATAGGGTGTGCCAACGAGAATAGACGAGCCTTTTGCGCCAGTTAGCATTGGGCAATACAAAATCTTCATACTGAGGATTTCGCAAGTAGACTATGAAAACATGTTTTGTGTTGCGCTTTGCAAGCTCCAGGATGAGATTTTGGATATATCGGCCGACACCTGTTTCATCAATGAGTCGCCCGTCAATGCCTATTTTCATATTAATTACCTATCTTTATATGCAGGACAGTATGCACCAGCCACGAAACGACGGGTGAATATGTTTTTTCATACCATTTATCATAAAAGAGAAGCATGGCCTCATAAAAATGTCGCTGCGTCTTTTTGCGGAGTACCCAGTCAGCGTTATTTCTGCCACTTTGCTTTTTTTTATGAAGCACGACATATGTAGGATCATAAATGATGCGTCCACCTGTCTGGCGCAAGCGGTATGCCAAATCTATGTCTTCACCATACATAAAAAATCGCTCGTCTAAAAGACCAATCCTATCCAGTGCATTTTTTCTCACGAGAAAAAATGCACCACTGGGGCAATCGATCTCATGGATACTATCCATATTTTTGTACGTCTGATGATAGCCGCCAAAGAGTTTGGTTTTGCCAAAGAGCTGTTCAAGTTTCGTAAAATAGCACAGTGATGCCCAGGGCGTAGGAAAGCCGCGGTGACAGGCTGAGTCTATGTCCCCATTTTGCAGTATAAGCTTAGGAGTATACGCGTATACCTCAGTATGCTCTTCCATATACTGGAATGCGTGTGTCAGGACTGCATCCTGGAGCTGTGTATCAGAATTTAATAACAGCACATATGCACCATGTGATGCTCGTATGCCGATATTGTTCGCTTTAGAAAATCCGAGATTTTCCTTGTTTTGAATCAGGTTCAGGTTGAGCTTTGTATGAAAGTGACCAATGACTTCTCGCAATTCTTTTTTGTGCTCACTGGTAGACCCGTTATCAACAACTATTATTTCAACTGTAATTTGAGAAGAAATATATTTATACAGAGATACCAAACACTCCTTTAAAAGAACAGGGGTGTTATAGTGGACGATGATGATAGATATGTCAGGATTTTTCATGCGCTTTGAGCCCAAACCGCGTCTAATTTTGAGGCAATGGAACCCCAATCATAATATTTTTCAATTATACTTCGAGCAGTATGCGTAAGCTTAATGCGGAATACATCATCTGTGACAATTTTCTGCAAGCAATCAACATACTCTTGAGTGTTTTTGGCAATCATAATCTCTCTCCCGCTTTGCATCTCCAACCCCTCAGCACCCAAGGAACTTGTGATCACAGGTACCCCTGATGCCATGGCTTCAAGAATTTTATAACTTGTGCCGCCACCCACACGAAGAGGAGCAATCAATATATGTGCCTGTGCATACTCCGCAGCGATATCGTCTACATGTTCATCTAGTATTGCACCACCCTCTCCAATAGTTTTCTTGAGTCCCTTAGGGGCTGATTTACCTATGATGCGTAACTTTGCCTTAGGATAAAATTCTCGAATCTTTGGCCAAATATCTCGCATGAGAAACGCTACAGCATCTCGGTTTTGCATCCAGCGAAAAGAACCTACATAAAGCAACCTTAATTTTTCATCGTAGGATATAGGCTTTCTCATCCGAAAACTCTCTAGCGCAACCCCATTTGGTACAATTTCAACATGCTTTACATCTATTTTTTTGGTAATGATTTTTCTGTCTGAGTATGAAACTGCTACAACTGCACGAGACTTTTTCCATATGTGTTCTTCTTCCCTGCGCATTTTATAGATATCAGGATAAAAAAATGGTCGCATCAGTGGCACCGCAAAAGAATTTGCGTATTTTTGGTACACATCATATTCAATATTGTGTTCAACAGACACTATTGGCGTAGATGTCGGTGGAAGGCTCTCAAACACATACCAGGGCTCAAGATGGATAAGATCATAAGTCGTGTGATTTAGTTCTTCTTCTAGAAGTTTTCGCATTTGAGGATTGATATAACTCTGAACGAGAAACGAATGCGTCCCAAGTACTGACCCTAAAACGTATTTCGGTTGCCAGGCACGTCCACGATGAGCTGTGATAACCTTTTTACAAAAGGATAATTTGTTATTTACACCTGTTTCCTCAGAAGTGCGTGTAAATGCAGCCAAGGTGATCTCGTGCTTTTTAGACAGTTCTCGAAGGAGATTGTACACACGGATCTGTCCTCCTGAGTATAGGGGATATGGATAAAGGGCTGAAACAAAAAGAATCTTCATACCATCATTGGGCGATTTTGGGACGGGTTAAGTCTATGATGGCATATGTATCGTTTCTTTCAAGTACGGTAAATCTGCTGGCAAGTGCCATAGTTTCACCATCTGCATCCGTAGGAGAGATAGTCACATAGTGTGTCGCACCTTTTTTGATCTTATCATCTATATCAAACCCAAGCGGCCACCCTTGACGATTTATATAATATAGAAACGTCGTATCACCATTGTTGGAGGCGATGACTTTGGCATTTTTGGGCAGTATTTCGTCTGCTTTTTTACCAGCTTCTATAAAGTCCTGGCGATTAATCCAGTAGTAAGTGCGAATCGTATAAAATGAGAACCCAAGAATGCATGCAAGCATAAGCCCCAGAGCAACCACTGACTGAGCTCTCCCAAACAACCTACCGTCCAATAGCACACTTGTCCCTTTCCCCAGAAGTGCCGCAATTATTGGCATGAGTATAATTTGATAATAATCATGCTGCACATTTCCAGCTGCAAAAATTGATAGGTATGCAAGTCCCCCTAGCACCCATAGGCTCACAAATGCGCCTTCTTTTTTCATTTTGAGCGCAGCTGCACCCAAAACCAGTAGTCCTGCTCCCCAATATCCGAGCATGAGCTTTCCTAATCTCTCGGCAAACAGCCAGTAAAACCATGCACCTTTAAATCGTATATTTCCAGCATTGAGCAGCCACTCATAGACGGGAATCCCCTCAGGATACTGGAGTATCCATGTACGCCAGAGGACAAATGGCACAAGAGTAATGGCACAAAATATCACTGCTGCAATTGCACCTTTGATAGAAATGTTGTAATTCTTGATCAGTACGTATGTGCCGGGAACTAGCAAAAAGCCTGCGGTGGGCTTTACCAGAAGCGACATGGCTGCACACACAGCTGCCAGCAGCAAAAACACCCACGATTTTTTATAAATTAGCAGGAATAGACTGACCATAGCAAAAGATACTGCAAGACTCTCAGGGAGTATAGCTCTGCCGTAAAACACCGAGTATGGCAGGATAGCGAAATATGCTCCTGCAAATATACCAGTCAAGTCACCTGCAAGTTTTTTCAAGATGAGTATCAGACACAGACAACTGATGGCACTTGCCAAGATAGACACGAGTCGCAACCATACTTCAACTGACATCTGCGGGATGAGTCTCGCAGGAACTGCAGCCATAGCCTGATAGAGCGGAAACTCCACCATACGCCAACCGCTTGGGTTGTCCTTCCCAGACTGGATATTTGACAGATCGTCATACCGAGGATGCATCATGGTTATGCCATCTGTCACAAAGTGCCTAGCGACTGCAGCGGTGTCAGCTTGTCTCCAGCTATGCCACTCACCGATGGGGTTTTGGATTTTGTACAGGCGCACACCCAATAGAAGCACTAAAATTAGGATGATACTTACAATTTCAAATTTTTTTTGTACCATATTGTTTATGGTTGTGCGGGCATCTGCTCTTCAAACGCTCTTTTTATTTCAAAATTCTCAAAAATAAAAACTTCTCGGTACACTTGTGCAAATGCAAATGCCTCCTTAAGAGTTGGAAACTGATAAATGGTAACGGGAAATGGACTCAGACGGTATACATGCCAAAATGCATCGGTCAATCCTGTTGGAAACACCCAGGCACGGCCATATCGAATAGGAGTATTTACAAATAGAAATTTCTTGGGTACATCAACTGTTTTAAATTCTGTTTTTACCCGCAGCAGCGTCTGCTCAGTAATATTTCCTGCAAATTTCCAGTCATTTCCTAACCTGGTAACTTCACCTACATTTGTAATCATCGTACCCCCAAGAATTCCAAGTAATACTATAGTTAGTATACGTTTCCCTTGTGCCCAAAATGTTCTCAGAACTATAGCAAACACTATGGCCAAACATGCCGATGGAAACAGTGCATATCTGTCTGTGGCTGCCCCAAGACCCATGACGGGCACAAAACTCATGAGTGTGATAAGGATCCAAAGAAGCACTTCATGATTTTTGAGTAGAACGCTTTTCGTTTTATATACTACAGCTACAAACACTATCCCCATGACTGTACTTACCCCAGCCACAAGCGCCATTGAACCTCGAAGCGCTTCACGCTGATGTGTCCACCAATCTATGGCTTGTGGCCCTACAAATATTGAGGTGAGATACGCTAATACATTTGCAATACTATTGACGATAAAGGTACTGGTCTTAAAGCCGTAATCCCCAGTAGCACCTACAGCCCCACTCATAGTGCGTAGGTACCAATACCCACCTAACAGCAGGAGAGGGATGAGCTGCTCTACACGAAATACTTTTTTGTAATAGCGGAGTATGGCTATGTATATAAATATTATTGGCAGCACGGGTTCATAACTAGAGATTGCTAAGGCAAGCAGTTTGATGCCCAGCCCAATACTAAGCCAGTTTTTGAAACCATGTTGTTCGTGTTGTGCTAGTGCTACTCGTATGGCTCCAAGACTAAAGACTGTGGCCATAAGACTACTAAGCCCTGATATCCAAAACACATTTTCATGATGAATAGATAAGGTCGTAAACCAGAGTGCGATCATGAAGCTCACAAAGGTACTGACCCGAAGTTTTTTCGCAATACTATAAATAAGTATGGCACAGGTGCCAAAGAGCAAAAATGATACCACGTGATAGCCCATGGCGGAGAGCCAAAAGATGGTATAGAGCAGTGCGTAGGCTATTTTTGGTATTGGCCGATAGAAAAATCCATCAGCCTGTGTAAAATACCCTAAAAATTCACTGTTATGCGCATTGGTAGCCCACCGTAGCCAGGTGAAATCATCACCTACAAAGTACGTCCCTACGCCCCCGCCAAACCAGACAAAAACTGCGATGAGTAAATATAAACTGAGCGAAATTTTGTGGGTGAGACTTGCCCAGAGAAAGCCCACGTAATTGTGCTTCAGTTCCAAATGTGGCGTCATAATACCCACCACAACCCCTGTGAGCAACCAAAATACAAATGCGAGCTTGGATGCCTCAAAGACATCAATGAGAATAGCATTTAATAGTAAACCTATAAGACCTGAAAAATACCCAATGACTAAGGCTGTTTCTACACGTCCCAGCTTTGGCTTGAGGACAAAAAAGCCGTATACACCGTAACTAAGTATTCCCAGGTACCCAATCGCCCCAAGTAGCCCTGTTTCACCCAATAGTCGCATATACCATCCGTCGACGGCCAAATTGAGCGTCGAATACCCACTCCCCAATAGAATATTTCGCCTAAATGCTTCAAGAGCTTTTGGCCACTGACCTTGAAATCTGGTCGTGAGCGATATGTCGTAGACTAGGGCTTTTTCGATGAGAAAGCTGCCAGAGATTGTCGCAATCTCACCCCTCCCCTCAGAGAGTGGCTTGCTTTTGTAATAGGAAATCGTCCCAACGGAGGAGTCCTGCTGGGTGGATGGCACATTGATAAACCCACTCCCTTTTGGGAGCGTTTCTTCATCGGGGCGCTCCTGATTTTCCACAACCACAGAGCCGTCAGTCCTCTTTTCTAAAGTACCTATAGGTTTGCCAGTAGACATATCGACTATTACCTCGCTTACCCGTAGCGTTTTGGTAAATCGCTCAGAGGCTCCGCTCACTGACTGCATCAGGATGATACTTCCAACTACAACAATAGGGATGAGCCATTTCTTTTTGCTCCACCAGAGCATCACAGATATCGATACGAGATATACACCAAAGGACACGCGGGAGGCAGTAAATAGAAGAATAGCAAGCGAACACATCCCAACCAGTAACAATAGGAGTTTCGTCCATATATTTTTGACTCCCAATGCCAAGCTTCCCAATATAGGGAGCATAAGCACCAGATATGCAGCCAGATCATAATGGCCTGCAAAGGTGGATGCAATCCGTGCTGTAGGCGGGAGACGCAGAGGGACTCCTTTGGCGAACTCCTCATTCATAGTCAGAAACGCCGGGAATCCTGCATACTTTTGACCCACACCATATAACACAACTGCCAGTATTGATCCTACGAGGACTATCAAGAAGGTTTTTAATGAAAACACTTTACTACGTACGGCCAGTAGCCCCAAAAAAAACAGCATCATGTACTCAATTCGTCTCCCAAAATGCAGCAGTACAAGCGAAGGATGATAACTTATGAGTTTTGGCCCTATAAAGACTATAGAAACTACGACAGATAGTGCGCCTATAAACCAATAGATGATGATGGGCTTTGTGATATATGAGTTGATACTGTCTCTTTGCTTATATACCTTTATACTCACCAACAACGCCACTACGGCAACGAGGAAATCCTCAATCCTGATGTAGACCCATGTCTGTTGGACGTCAATGAGCGGCAGCTTGGGGTAGAGTGGGATAAATACAAGCAGGAAAAGCGTAAAGAGGACGTAAATATGTTTACGAAGCCAGGCGTATAGCGTGTTCATATGTTTGGACAAGCTCAGATCTCCCCGATAGCTTTCCTACTAGAATTGCAATTTTTGCTTTTAGGCGCAAAAGAAAGCCTAGGATGATTTGTGACCTCTTATTATAATGCTTTCTGTAATAATAGGCGAGTCCACGAAATATTTGACCGACAGGATCTTTGCGCGACCCACTACTGGCTGCCCCTACGTGTACAACATGGGCTTCTGAAACAAACCTGACTTTATAGCCCATACTTCTAGCCCGAAAGAGAAAATCCATCTCATCCATGTACATAAATATATCCTCGTCAAACCCACCCACAGCCTCAAAATCAGCGCGTTTGCCCAGCATACAGGCGCCTGACACCCAGTCTACCCCACAGGAGCTGCCCGGAGAGCTTCGCGTCCACCCCATATGGTCTCCTTTGCAAAAAAGCATGAGAAACACAGTCCATAGATTGTATTCTGGTCCAGCAGAAGCTTGCGGGGTTGTATCAGAATTAAATAATTTGGCACCAACAAATGTTTTTGGATGAGATTTGGCCTCACAATATAACACCTCGAGGGCATTTCCTACTATTTCTGTATCTGAGTTTAAGAGCAATATATACTCGCCTTTTGCCTTTTTTAGACCTAAATTATTTGAAGCTCCATACCCTACATTGGACTTATTGAACAATTTTATTACTCTTTTGAAATCCTTTTCTATTTGTTCTTTCGTTCCATCTGTCGAACCATTGTCCACCACAATAATTTCATAGGACATATCTGAATTATTAAAGCTTTTTATGACCGTGTCCAAACATGTAGATAGGAGTTTTTTGGTATTAAAACTGGGAATGATGATCGATAGATCCATACGTCGACTTATTGAAATTTTCGGCGAAATTTGAGGGTGTACTGGAGATGTTTGGTGCGTTCTGATATAGGCTTGGCTGGTACTCCACCTACGATGGTATAGGGTGCCACATCCTTTGTCACGACAGCTCCACTTGCCACGACTGCACCCTTTCCGATCCGCACTCCTGGCAAGATCGTGACCCTAGTTCCGATAACGACATAATCTTCGATTATGACTGGCCCTTCTCTTTCAGCAAACTGCGCGTCATTGATATTATGCTCCATAGTAAATATGCGCACGTCTCCTGCTATAGATACATTATTTCCTATCTGAAGCGGACGGACTGAGGGACTGAGAAAATTTTTCATATACCCTACAAGCTTATTTTGACCTGTCTCCCACACAGTTTTCGATCTTCCGTCCAGAAAGGCATCATTGCCTATGATGGTATTGTGGCCTATGGTTACACCAGAGGGCTTGTTAAAACGGCACAGCCAATGGATGGAACTGTCTTTTCCTATCTGCACACGAAATACATACTTGTATAGGAGCAATCTGATGGTGTGACTGGGGATAAGCCCGGTCAGGGTTGATAAAAATACCCAAAAATCGATAAGTGTTCTCATGTGTTCTCCTTTGCCACAGACTCTAGAATATCCAAAACTTGAGCGGAGGCTTTTTCCCAAGTAAATGTAGCTGCATGAGCAAGTCCCGTCTGCACTCGTTTTATTTCAGAAGCTGATCCTCGCTCTTTGAGTGCTTGGACTAACCCGTTTGCAATACTTGTGACATCTGTAGGCTCTATATATATTCCAGCTTCCCCCGCAACCTCTGGCAGACTCGAAACATTGCTTACCACAACACTACACCCATGTGTCATGGCTTCTAGCACAGGTAATCCAAATCCTTCATATAAACTTGGGATTACCAAGCATAGTGCATGTTTATAAAGAGTTATAAGCTCCTCATCGCTGACAAACTCTAAAAATTTTACCTGGTTTTCAACTCCAAATTTTTGTGGTGCTGTTAGTATGTCTTCATAGAGCCAACCCTTTTTACCCACAATCACAAGTTCAAGGTTTGGAAATATTTTCTCCTGCTCTTTGAGAATTCCGCTAAATGCCTCGATGAGACGTACATAATTTTTACGTGGCTGAAGGGTACCTACGGAGAGAACGAAGCTTTTCGTAATACCAAATTTTTCAGTAAGTGAGGCTATAGATACGTGGTTTGCGTTCTTCATAGGGGTAAATCCGGGATACACTATAGGTACTGCTGAAATGCTTTTTTTATACTCATTAATTATAGCAGAGCGCGTAAAATCACTGATTGTAATGATTTTTTTAGCATGCCTGGCACTAAATGCTGTCCACTTCACAAGTTTGTAGAGATCTTCTTGTTTAAATAATTCTGGATAATTGAGATATGACAAATCCATAATAGAGCAAACTCGAGGAATTGTTACAAACCGAGGTATATAGTGGGTTGGGGAGAACACCACATCTGCAAAAGGTCTATCAAGCCAAAGCGCCTTGGGTAGCCCTGCAAAGGTCCATAATTTTTTGGGGCTACGGACATAATAATTCCAGTACACATTTGATTCAGGTAGAGATTTTTTGGCTGTTTCTGGCAAATATACACGAACTTCTATATCCGTGCGCTTTTGAGTCAATGCATGGAGACCACAGATGATTTCGTGTGCAAACCGACCTATCCCTACTGGGTGATCTACATTTGCTTCATAACCGTCAATTGCGATAATCATAGAACATTTTAAATGGCAAATGGAAAATGGTAAATGTAAACATCATTCCCTTTCCCTTTTCACCTTTACTTTTTGTCCTCGCCTCCACCTGGATACACTACGTCCAATTGTTTCTCTTCAAATCCAAGATATTGTATCAGATCATTTTTAGTAGCAATGCTATCGCAAAATACCTTTTCACAGGTCTTTTTGACCCATGCGAGCCTGAGTTTATGCACTGCTACAATGTTTGCTTTGACTTGTTTTTTGGATACTTCAACTTGAGTTATACTATGCGTTTCCTGAGGATATTTGAGTGCAATTATGTCATGTACTGTGGTGACGAGTTTTGCCTTCAATGCAGGAGGCTGTGCCCAGTCACTACTCCAAAAGACATCAATATCTCCTATGAACCACTCAATTGGCACGGCATGAAGCCTATTCCACAAAAGATGAAGCACAAGAGGAGATAAAGGAACGATTACTGCCCGAACGGTAGAATTCACCTTCTGGGTCTCATGTACAAACTTTTTAAGCACTCTCTGCTGCCGTAAGGATCCTCCAAAAAGCACATATGAGTTCATTTTGTCAGCTGATACGAGGTTTTCAACCATACGACGGACATATGTGGCTACACCGCTGCCTTCGTAGACGATTTGGCTAATGTCTATCCCAATTGTCATGATCGTATTATACGACACTTGGACTGGCAAGATTTTTACTTAACTTGAGAAACTCCCACGCAATTTGTGCTTGAAAAATTTAAAAACTCCCGACGTGGCGAGGCTATCCCACCTCCGGTGTGGGGTTGAAAATATAATATTTTAAAACATCATCACGACATTTCCGGCCCTTTTGTAGACCGCATACTAATTAAATGTGGCATTATGATCGTCAATACTCTCAAATACATGCACTGTAAATGTAATTACAACCATGCGATTTGTGCTAAAGCTGGACTACCAATTTGATTAGCCGAAATTAATGAATCTCTTATAGGTTTTTTCACTCAAAATGCCTCTGGTCATTTGGAGATAATTCCTATGGCATGGTGCTGCGAAAGCTGTTGTGCACGAGAATTCCTACACGAAAATTACCTTGCATTTACTAGTAATTTCCTTTTTAATGCGAGTCCCATTCTCTTATTTGAGGCAGAAATGAGTCGATAATGCTTATGATTATTGTATCTTCGTCACTTCTGAATTTTTTTTAGAAACTTTATATCTGTGAAATGTCATAGTGTGTCCACCACGCAATTCGTAGGTGTGTATAAAAAAGAAATGTACGTCTGATGATTCCACGTCTATATGTGGAGATCCTTTTTGTCCGACACCACTTCCTCCAACCCCAGCTGAGATGAGCTTTCTCCATTGCTGCACTTCGCTTACTTTTTCTATGGCTGTAATTGCATCCATTTCCGTAATTTGATAGACAAAGTTTTTCCAAATATAAAACCCTATAAACGGTAGTGAAAAAATAATAAGTAATACAATAATTTTTTTTACCATATCAGGCAAGGTTTATATATTAAGACCTCTATACATTTAGTATACACGTGTTAGACAAAAATAATCTACAAAGAATTTTGTCCAGAAACAGGCAAATACTCAAAGTGAATTAAGATATAATTGAAACTATAAAAACCTCCTCTGGTGACAAGACTAAATAAATATTCTATAGTAATCATGTATGTCGCAACAATACTTCGTAGATTCATTGCGAAAAGAAACTATAGGAATTGTCGTGCTTTTGAGTTTGGAATTTATTTTTGGACTCTATACAACATTTTTTGTCCATTTTCCGGAAGATGTCACAGCAGGAGAGCTTTGGAGATTTTCTTCACACGACCCAATATTGGCTATACATATATGTTTGGGCGTAGTAATATTCCTTGGGTCACTTTGGATGGTTATTCGCTCATCACATACTAAGTCAGTTCATTTTTTAGCTCCAGCAGTCGTTGCGTGCTTGGGTGCGTCTGTCGCAACATTCACTGGTGGAAAATTTGTCCCAACACAAGATGATTCATATTCATTTTTAATGGGAGTGGGATTTCTCATTGCTTATCTAGGCTATTTTGGACTTATTGTTAATACGTATACGTATCGACAAACCTCCACATAAGGCATGTGTGACCCCTGTCTACTTTGTGTGTAACGAATTAATTCTATGCGTACTATTTTTCAATTTATTCATCGACAAAGTCTACCTCTCGTGCTTTTTACTATCATCGGATTTATTGTATTTGGCAATATTTTGCAAAATGGTTTTGTATGGTTAGACTATCCATATATTATCGATAACCCTCAAACAAAAAATGCTTCACTTCTCCAGCTTTTTGAAAGTCATGCGCTCACAGGCAATGAGAACTATCGTCCTATTACAGCAGTGTATTATGTGTTGTTGTATAGATTATTTGGTGAACAGGCAGGATATTTTCATTTCGCACAAATTCTTTTACGCATACTCAACACATTTTTGATATATCGCCTTTTTCGTATATTTCTGAAAAATTCATATAGCATACTTTTGGCAACTATCTACCTCGTACATCCCTTTAATCAAAGTCAAGTTGCTCTCATATCTGCAGCATCTGATATTTTGTATATGTTTTTTGGATTAATTGCATTCATCAGCTATCATGCATTTCCTAAAAAGCTACTATTTACAGTATTCTCATATTTTTTCTTACTATTGAGTCTCCTTAGTAAAGAATCGGGAATACTCTTTTTACCAATGTTTTTTTTGTATGGGGCACTTATAGATAAGCGTCACCTCACACGCATCATATTTTTTATCGCACTTTTGAGTTTCGTTTATATCAGCATGAGATATGCACTTCATGGATTTTCTGCCATAGATAAATCATTATACCCTCTTGGAAATACACCGATCTTTGAACGGATTATTAATATACCCAAAATCCTTTCCTTTTATTTTACAAAATCTATCATTCCTATAAATTTTTCAAGCATTCACTTATGGACAGTTACAGACATGACTTGGGATGATTTTTATGCACCGCTAGTATTTGACTTTATTTTCCTGAGTGTGTTTGCATGTATTGGCATCTATATATATGTGAAACAGCGCAGTTTTATTTCCGGATATATTTTTTTTGGAACAATGTTTGTGAGCGGACTATTACTTTATTCGCATATCATCCCATTAGATTATACCGTAGCGGGTCGATGGTATGCTTTTTCTATGCTTGGCAGCATGGGAATGATTGGGACATATGCACAAACCATCTATTTACCTATAAAATTTAAACGAATCGCTATAGCTCTCTGCTGTTTCATTTTGGTGTTATTTTCTGTGCAGACGTTTATAAAGAATTTATATAGAAAGGATAACCTATCTCTCTTTACTAGATATGCTGAGATTGAAAACAATTATTTGATTGAAGCGTACTTAGCAAGCACGTACCTAGAAAAAAACACACCTGAAAAAGCAGTGGAGCACGCGCTTAGATCTCTAGAAATGTTTGAATTTGATAATAACCTTATGATTCTTGGTCTGGCTTACGAAAAACTTGGACGACTCACGCAAGCAGAGGAGGTCATGAAAAAGGCAATTGATGCAAATAACTATAATCACGGGTACCATGCCTATAGCACATATACAAATATTGTACATTTCACAATACGCACTAAACAGCCAGAATTAAGCTTTCGTATATTAACGCAAGCTGTTGAGGATTACCCGGAAGATTCGTACTTTTGGACCATGCTAGCTGCTACAGCATACTTGCGTGGAGACAAAGCAAAGGCCATTGAGGCAATACACACTGCTCAGAGACTGGATGGTATCAACCCTAACGTCACAAAGTACTATGACCTCATCATCAATGGCACATTGTAACAGTGTTGTGTTATATAAAAAATGAGACAATCGTGGCAATCCCTGAGAGCGAAATAAGAAGTGTGATAATCCACCCGAGAACAGTAATTGCAGTGGTATTTGTCCGCTCTTTCATAATGTGTTTATTTCCCGTCATTGTGATGATAAAAAAGAGTATGACTGGAGCCACGAGCCCATTTACCACGGCTGTGTATATCAAAAGTTTGATCGTATCAATTCCAAACAGGTTTATCATAAAACCTATCAGCATTGAAATTATGAGCACTCCGTAAAAAGCACGTGCCTCATGAAGCTTGTAGTGAAGCCCAGATTTCCAGCGAAAACTTTCTGTAACGGTATAGGCAACAGCTCCTGCAAGCACAGGCACTGACAACAGTCCCATTCCTATGATGCCTACTGCAAACAGCACAAACGCAAAATCGCCAGCAAGTGGCCGGAGTGCTGCGGCTGCATCTTCGGCTGATGCGATACTTGTCATACCGTTTTTAAAAAGTACTGCAGCACATGTTGCGATAATAAAGTACATGATGAGATTTGAGAGAAACATCCCAACCCACACATCTATACGCATGGATTTGATTTCTGCATCTGTTGCATTTTCGCGCAGCCGAAGCGTGGTTTTACCATGGAGGATTTCCTCTTCTACCTCGTGACTTGTTTGCCAAAAAAAGAGATAGGGGGATATTGTGGTGCCTAAAATACCAGTCACAAGCATGAGTTGATCCTTGGAAAATGTTAAGGATGGCACAAAAGTATGCGTAAAAAGATCCTTCCAATCTAAGCCTACTACAAATGCGGTAGCCACGTAAGAGATAAGTACAAAAACCAAATATTTGAGATATGAGGCATACTTTTCATAGGAGGTAAAAATTTGCAGCAGAAGCGTACTGATTGTAAATAACGCTAAAATGAGAAAAAAATTACCTTGCGGCAGGAGTAATTGCGTGGCTTTCGCCATGATACCTAGATTTGCGCCGATATTGAGTGTATTTGCAATACAGAGACTTCCAGCACATATATATAGTGCCCATCGTGGGAAGTGAATACGGATATTACCAGCTAGTCCTCTACCTGTCACAAGCCCTAATCTGGCACACATTTCCTGAACTATTGCCATAAATGGAAATGTAAAACCAGCCAGCCACAACAGCTGAAACCCGTACATTGAGCCTGCTTGTGAGTATGTGGTAATACCTGACGGATCATCATCAGCTGCCCCTGTGACGAGACCAGGCCCTAAGCCTTTCCAAAAACTTTTGGTCTTTATCATGACGCTGGAATGCTCAACTTTTTCCTCCACTCGCTTTGTGACTGCGATACTTTTTTCCAAAAGTACCGCTGGAGACTCTGCGATTTTTTCTAATTTGCCTTCCATATATTCATTATACGCAGAAAAACGACGTAAATTGCAACATTGTACATTTCAATTTGGCATTGACATGAAGAATTATAATGTAAGTATATGAACCACATTCAAAAGATAATCGCTTTTCTCAAAAAGATTGGCATACTGAGTTGGGGCACGAGTAAAACGACGTTCAAAAATTCTACTGATGCAGTGTATACACCTCCAGATCCCCAAGATAATTAACCAGATTTTTTTCATCACATTACGCTTCGAAAATACATTGTTATTTAAAAGATATATTTACATCTTTTGATACCATGCCCATGCAGACTGCACTATGGATTCCAGATCAGAATGTGTTGGATTCCACCCCAGAAGCTTTTTAGCTTTCGCGTTATCAGCATAGATTGCATCAGGGTCTCCAGGTCTCCTGGGCTTGACAGTTATTTTTATTTTTTTCCCAGATACTTTTTCCACCATCGAGAGTACTTCCCTATTGGAATACCCTTTGCCAACACCTAGATTTATGGCCGTAGAATCATTACCTTTCTCTAAATATTCAAAAGCCTTTAGGTGTGCATCTGCTAGATCAAGCACATGGATATAATCTCGCACACATGTGCCATCTTTGGTCTTGTAATCATCTCCAAATATATGGAATTCACTGGTTTTGCCAGTCGCAGCATCAAATGCCTTTGGAATAATATGGGTTTCTACTGGATGGGCTTCACCCAGGCTCCCATCAGGATAGGCGCCTGCAGCGTTGAAATATCTTAATTTGACATGCTTTATTTGAAATATTTCGTCATACCATTCTAGCACTTCTTCGAACATCCGCTTGCTCGATCCATAGACGCTCACAGGTTTGTATGGTTCGTTTTCACTCACCGGGAGTGTCTGGGGAAATCCGTACACAGCACATGTTGATGAAAAAATTATCTTGTCACAATTAGCTTCTCGCATAGCCTCCAATAAATGTAGTCCTCCCAACATATTATTTTCATAGTAGTATGCAGGTTCTTTCATAGACTCCCCAGCGAGAGCCGCTGCTGCAAAGTGGATGACAGCATCAAATTTTTGCCCAATAAACACTTTTTTGATGTCAGCACTATTTTTTAAATCTCCTTCTATAAGCCTTGTGTCCGCAATGGCGTGTTTGTAACCTGTCGAAAGATTGTCAAAGATTACTGTATCGTGCCCAAGACTCTTGAGAAATTTATTTGTGACTGATCCTATGTATCCAGCACCACCAGTGATCAAAAATTTCATGTGAGATCCTTTCTGTTTGTAAAAAGTAGTCCTACTGTTTCAGCTAACACAAATGCAGCTCCGTACCATGTGAGACGCTCGGCTGTAAAAAACGTCCAGGAGGCAAAGAGAGGAATCGCAAAGATAAAGCACAATAAGCCTGTAAACACATATTTATGCGGAAATTTCACAAAAAATAATCCGAAGAATATTATAACAAATAAAATATCTTGAATTTTCATATACATATTTAATCTATAATTCTCATTTTTTCTCGTTGAATATTGATGTGGGTTATTGAAAAATTAGTTGATAATAATTGCTTTAATCATTTCGACTCTATACTCTAAGCTTCTAAATAACTAACCCTCTAAGCCTCTTTTCTATAATACTCAATCGTTCTAGCAAGCCCCTCATCTACACTTACCATAGGCTCCCACCCAAGTAATTTTTTAGCTTTTGTAATGTCAGGCCTACGCTCTTTGGGGTCGTCCACTGGAAGTGGCTTATGGACAATATCTGAATTACTTATTGTCATGACTTTTACCTTTTGCGCAAAGTCGTTCATTGTAAATTCTGAGGGATTTCCAAGATTAACTATTTCACCCGCCAACCCGTCTGTCTGCATCATAGCTATAAGTCCATCAACCAAATCATCCACGTAGCAAAATGAGCGGGTTTGTGCCCCGGTGCCATAAATTGTCATGGGCTCACCAGCGAGGGCTTGATTGATAAAATTTGATACCACACGGCCATCGGTTTTGCGCATCTTTGGGCCATAAGTATTAAATATTCTTACTATTCTCGTATCCACTTTGTGTTGTGTGTGAAATAGTATGGTCATCATTTCGCCAAATCTCTTGGCTTCATCGTAGCAAGCCCTTGGTCCCACTGGATTGACGTTTCCCCAGTATGTTTCTTTCTGAGGATGTTCTTTAGGGTCACCATATATTTCACTGGTTGATGTAAAAAGAAATCGTGCATTAGTCTGCCGTGCTAATTCCAAAAGTGCCTGTGTACCAAACGAGTTTGATAGCGCAGTTTCAAATGGATGTGCTTGATAATCTGGAACAGATGCTGGGGAAGCCAGATGAAAAATCCAGTCAAATTGTATTTTAAATTCAGGAAGCTTGGTGACATCTGCCTTCTGAAACGTAAACGCGGGATTTTTCTTCAGCTCTAGGATATTTTCCTCGCGTCCACTGATGAGAGAATCAATACAGTGCACATTGTGACCGAGAGTAAGCAGCTCGGCAGAAAGATTTGACCCTATGAAGCCAGCGCCGCCTGCAATGAGGATAGTTTTAGACATACGTTAGATTATTTTACCATACGCTTTTTGGCTGCTTTCTGAGTTCTCAAGTATACGTATGCATATACCAATATTCCGCCAACTGTCGATAAGGTTATGATCGCACCATATCGCACGTATTGTTGCGGTTTATAGTAAACATCTATATTTTGACTATTTGCAGGTAGATAAAAGCTATTGAGATTATCATTTGTTTTTACAGAGCGTACAATAGAGCTTCCGACCCGTACTTCCCAATATGGACTGTATTGTTCGGAGAACACCATACTACAACTATGTAAACATCCCGTCATAGAAATTTGATAATACGTTGGGTTTATTTTTTTATAACTCATATCCCCTTGCACTTGGTCATTCCAAAAAAATCTGTCCTTAATAGAAGCCAACTCATATACAGCAAGATGGGTAAATTCTTTGTTTCTGCGTAAAAACTTAGTTGCATCAAGTTGTGCAATCGCCTGCTCTCTCAGGTTGTTGTCGTATTTTCGATCTGTCTGAAACAGAGTCCCATATGTATCTTCGGGAACAACTATATATTTAACTGCGAGCCGAGATAGTTTTTCTGGCATGTCTGGAGTATTTAACTCTGCTATCTGGCCTGTGGCACTGGCCTCATGTAGAAACTCGACTCTGCCTATACTTGGGTGAATATCTGAGAAATACCCCTCTCGCGGCCACTGAGGCACCCAGAGCAGGCGATAAAAGGTAGTATCTTTTCCCAATGCATCTGCCAATGCTTTGTACTCTGGTGTAGCGATAGGTGTTTGAATTTGCTTTTGGATAATTTGCAGGGCATCTCTATGTAAACCCAGCCATACTACGACAACAGAGCCAATGACAACTTTTTTTATGAATGGTGATTTTGCACGGATTAATTCATCTACGGTAATTCCCATCAACATGCTATAGCCTAGCGTAATCAACACATACCACTTCACTGGATCACGAAACATGATCATGCCAGGCACTTTTGCAAATGCCCACTCATACACAAACCCAAATGGCTCATGTATGCCCTTTGCAAGAAATATTCCGATAAGTGCTAGGAGTGCAAAAAATATTTTTGGTTGTATCTGCGTTTTCCCGGAGCGTAGTGCCGCAAAAGCAAAGAGAGGTATCAACAAAAACTCTGGCATGAGAAAGCTCGTTTTTCCAAATATGTTGTCAGGCCAATTTGGTTGTAATAATGACAAAGCATGAGAAAAATCAGCAAAGCTAAAAAACTTTAGAGCTTCCACAGATGTATATACGCCACCCATTTGGGCGGTCACAGATCCTGGAAACATGAGTGAAGGGAGCAGCCAATATGCATGCAGTAGTACGGGAATACTTATGGCCACGACTAAGGAGACATGAATTTTACGTACAAATATCACCCAATACAATCCAAGCGCAATGACGACAATATATGCGATTCTGATGTCAAATAAAATTTGTATGGCAAGTACAACTCCAAATACAAGAGATTGACGAGCGAGTGGCTTTTTAGCCTGAAGTCCTGAAAAAAACTCTATTGCAAAATACAGTGTAAGTGGCACCATGCCATAGGCCAGCACTACCCCCATCTGTCCACCAAAAAATACAAGGAGGAGAAACGTGTTAAACGTGTACACCAGGGACACAATACTCCTGGCTCCTTTAGATTTGATCCATAGAGACGAAAGTACGTACGATCCAACAATGGTAAGGAGGAGAGCAGGAATAATCCATGTGAGTAATCCAACCACATCCCAAGACAGCCCTAGCTTTGTTAGCTGAGCTGTGAGATTAAAGTACCCCGTGATCCATAGTGAATCTAGATTGCTTTTGCCTATACCAGTATTGAAGCTCGAGTCCCATGCAAAGGGAAATATTGAAATTTCATGAATCGATTGTGGCCAAAAAAATCTCCAGTCGCCAAATATCATAGCGACCATCCAGATCTCATGATATTTTTTACGCCATTGCCTATGCTTATCATGATACCAAAATAAACCAGAACTGACATAATCTCGCCCAAGTATGTCTGACCTATACTTGCCAAAAGTTGCATGAATACAATGCCAAATATCGAGCATAACACTACTGTATGTGCTGGCGGCTTAAAAAGCAGATATGAAACAAATAGTAGTGTCACCTCAATTGAATTTTCGAACCATAATTTTAATAAATTTATATACGGGAGCTCAATGAGTATGCGCAGTAGGATGTAAGTCCCAAGCAATATCAAAATTTTAATGAAGTTTTTTTTCATGATGAATTTTTTTAAACCGATATGCCCAATATATCGCTATACCTATAGTTCCGACAAGTGTAGTCGCAAATCCTATACGAACGATTCTATCAGGTGCATACTCCAGTCGCACCGCACTATTATTTGAGTCTGAAATAATCCATCCGTTCGCAAATCCCCACACCGGTACAGACGAACTATCACCAAATACCCATCTGGGGGAGTAAGAATTTTTTAGTGTGATAACTTGTGGAGATTGGGTAGCAGGTAGATCAAATTCATACATAGATGAACTATGCTTTGTGACAGTTGGATGATATGGTTTCTTTGCTAGTGCCGTGCCAGAATATGCTACGATATCTGGAATTGACAACTTTACTATGGATATATCAAAAATATGTAGATCAATTGCGCTTATATTTTGACGTGTAATTGAGTTACATATATGGACGACAAAATTTTGCTTTCCTCCTACAGCATAATCATTTGTATATTGTCTCACCTGACTAGTTGAGGTCAATTTTTCTAGCCCAGTACGCTCTGATGGCTCGAGGCTTTCGGGCAAAAGTGAAATGTAAAATTCTCCTGATTCATCCTTTGACGTATGCGAGAACTGTATTCTATAAATATCGTTCATATTTCCTCTTATGGCGTCTGACTTTTGGCAGAGAAATGTACCTTTTTGAAATATCATTGGCATCTTTTGTGCATATTCATTAACTGTTTTCTGATTTACTTCAATCTGACTTGTGCCCATCGGTAAATCAAATATACCCAAATCATGCCAATTATCCATTGCCACAGACATTTGTACGATCCTGGGTACACCATTAACGGCAATTTGTACTCTGTCTGACTCAAGTTGAGCATTTGGACGATAATAGATATGATATGGTCCTGATTTCGTAAGTGTTAATTCAAGCTTTTTACTAGAAGCAGTTTGTGTCCTCCAGGTTTTTTCATCAATAAGAGTAAATAAGGAATCAATCTCAGCTTTATACTGTAACACAAATTCTTTTTGACTCTCTGTAGCCTTTAGCTGTGTTTGAATACTTTTGATATTTCGAAGAATACTGAGTATCTCAATTCTGCGTTCAGTCGTAAGTGCTATATCACTTTTTTGCAGTGCGCTTGAAAAATTTTTGAGCGATCTTTGTAGTGCGCCTTGTACAACACTCACTTTATTTTCTGACTTTTGTTCATCGAGAACTTTTTGATATCCAAGTGTATCTGACAAGAGTGTGTACGCAAATTGTTGTAACTGCAATGAACTATTGCTTGTAATTGTGGATGTGGATGAATGAAACAATTGATATAGTGGGTATACATTTGAATCCTGAGTAAGCAGAGGTCGATATAAGTCTAGATTGATAAACTTCCACTGTAAATTACAGGTATTGCATTTTGCTACAGAGTAACGAGCAGCAATGTTGTCGTCAGACGCCTGAAGACTTACATCGACAGCCTGCAATAATGGTAAGGTAGCATCAAAAACTGGCATACTTACAAGTTTTGGAATATCTCCTGATGGCGAATCTATGACCGAAAAAGTATCAGAAATTTCAATACGACTTGTTTTGGCGTCAATACTGTATACATCCCACATGCCAAAACTCTTCATGTAAGTCATGCCGTTCAAATCTCTCAATTTGTCATACAATTGTGGATTTTCACCTGGAGTATTTGGTAAATTCCAAGCAAAATCTTTTCGAACAACGATATAATCTATGCCAATAATTTGAGATAGTTTTTTCCACCTATGATCGCTAACTCTCAGATACTCTGCCAGCTGTGATATTATTTGCTGCTCAAGAGGAGATGTAAAATAACTTCTGTTTATAATATTAGCACTACTTGCAAGTGTTGAGAGTGGAGCTAGGCTCCAATATCCCCATGAGTACGCATCAATACTTGAATCGGGATTTGGCAAAGGCAAAAAGAGAGTTCTTTTGTGTTTCTGATCCGCAGATTGACTCCATATAAAATACTCGGTGACGTATTGGGGTATTGAAAGCCGCATTGTTCTCTGCTCGCGAATATAGTCAAAAAAGACTCCAGTGAAAAATGGATAATTAAAGACTAGAATGGAAACGCACCAAAAAGAAATAACGAAGAATGGTATCCATCTGTTCCTGTGGCGCCATTTTTCTACAATCCAATTTATGGAAAGTGAGATAAGTATCGCATATGAAAACCATAATGCTGGTGCGAATTTATAAAACGGAGTACGAAACGCGATAAACCCTGGTACATATTCCATCAAAAAAATGTAAAATAATCCAAACGGTGGGTGTGCGCCTGCACTAAATGCAATTGATATGAGTGCAAGCGTGGATAAAAAAATAATGAGCAACAAAAGTTTATGATTTTTTCTATATAAATATAATGGAAGAAATGCAATGATTGGCAATATAAAATTCATACCCGAAAAAAACGGATTATTCAGCATCGTTTGTGCGTATGGATGGAGCGGGTTTTGATACCATTCAGGTATGCCCTGAAGTCGAAATAAGTTGTAAAGAGATGTTTGCTCACTGATATATTTGACCCAGCCTGCAATGCCAGCTTTCCCCCCATACAGATCAACAGTCTGAGCATATGAATGCTTAAGAAAGTCTATCATTGGGAATAGCCAATAAGCTTGCAGTATAGTGCTTAGCAGTATGACTAAAGAAAACAATACTATTAGCCTCCATAATTGACGATATAGTATGCCATAAAACAATATAAATACAACTGTTGCCAGCAGTATACCGCCAAAAAGCGGAGGGCTAGCCAACCCGTTTAAAAAGAAAAATACCGCTGATATGGCTACTGCTGTGATAGGCGTACTGAGTCGCTTTCCGGACCACTCAAACAATAGGTACAAATACAATGGCAATGCCCCATAGAGGGAAAACTTGGTTCTCTCGGCTACAAACCATCCCTGGAGAAGAAAGTGATTAAACATATAAAATATAGATGCAGGCAAAGCTATGTAAGGCAACTTATACCTTTGCCCGATAGATTTTACCAATAGCATCATGGTTAGACCTGGCAACGCAAACCAAAATATAAACGTGATTTTTTGGGTAAGAGATATATTGTGAGTACACCAGTAGACTAGCGCATCTAGTCCATGGATAAAAAATCCTGGTATAGCATAATATTGATCTGCGCCCATATTAAATCGCTCTGTCCAGGTGGATAATCGATCAATAAAATGCTCAATGGGATTGAGCACCAGGCCAGAGTCATGCCCCATGATCACAGTCTGAGAATCAAACCAAAGAAATGGGGAAAGCCCAAGTAGGAGGATAACCATCCACTCCCATTGTCTATTTTTGATCAAACGAAGCATTATTTTGTACCCAAGAAAAATATTGGACTATTTATAAACGATAGTGGTATAGCAAATGGCAACCTGAAATGAAAATATTTATTGTACCTATAAAAATATGGCAGGACTGAAAATCTATGGTAGGCAACATTTTGCAATTTTTGTCTCTTAAGCATCTCTACCCATTCTTCTGGATATTTCACTGCTATATGAGTCGGGTCACGAAAAATCCAAGGATATGGATATGGAGTAGATATAACTAATGTGCCATTTGGTTTAAGTACGTCCCGCATATACCCGATGGCTTTTTCTGGATACTTGAGATGCTCAACTACCTCAAATGCAAACACCAGATCAAATTTTTTCTTTAATGCTATAGGTTTTTGTACATCTAGAATTCGATAATCTATCTCTGGTGATAATTTCTTAGCACCTGCTATTGCCATTTTTGATATGTCTGTAGCTGTTACAGCAAACCCGCGATCATGAAGTATGGTAGATACACCTCCGATGGAACATCCTATCTCAAGCACTGATCTACCCTGTCCGTGCATCACGTCAACGTGCTTATTCAACTCTGCTAGCCACCCCCAAAACCATCGCTGCGATAGCTGCAGATCTGACGGTGAAAAATTTCCTACAGCGTGTTTAAACCAACCTGAAAAATAAAAGTCTTCAAATGTTTGTTTCGTATTCACAACCATCATTATACTCAAAACGTATATAATTAGCCAAGGTCAAATCATTAATTTACTAAGTCTACAGTATGCAGGAGCAAGAGCACATCTGACTTCCAATTGTCATTTTGCCCAAACTCTATATCAGCAGCAGTGAGACAGCTATCTGCAGTAATTTTCATATACGATTTTGCCGAATAAGATGGTATATAATATTCATATTTTTCACCTGGCACTATCACCACTACATACGGATTTCCGATTATAGGAGTGATAAGTTTTACCTTGAAATTTTCTCCTATATGCTCACCATTGCTCTTAGTTTGTGTCGCTAAAAAGATATGAAATGCCGTTGATGCATCTTTTTGGAGAGTTTCGTATATGATTTCCCTATTATGACAAAGCGTATTATATTCTTGTGACATACCGTTATATGTTAAAATTCCTGCGTCAGCACTTTGGACACGATAATTAAACTCAGGAGGAACTTTAAATGCTGCAAATCCATTTTGGATAGTTGCCATTTTCCACTCTTTCGTAGTTTCAAAAATTGACACATATCGTTTCGCTTCGTTTCTGACAACCTCTGATGAGTTTGTAAGCTTGCCCTCTTTGCCATTCCAACTAAAGGCGTACACATCTTTACTATCAAAACGATATTTAACTAAGTCCTCAAAAAAAGCTTTTTTTCTACCGTAAAATCCGTATGCGAAGCCACCGTTTTCCATATACCCCTGACCAAATATATCTGCACCAACCAGATATTTACTAGTTAAAAAATCAACAGGAAGAATTTTTCTCGTGTAGAGATGTACTGCCAATATTTCACCCAGAGAATTTTGAAATGGCGGATTGGTATCAAAGCCGTAGTAGCCCGTATCACTTAGAAATAATATGATGGAACTTTTTGAATCGCGTGGGATAGTATTTAGTATTTCAGACGTTATATACTTACGATCTTTTGCCATGTCTACATCTTTAGCAATAGCTGCTCCCACTAGGCTGTACTGCCAGAAAGTCCAGAGTATGACACAGAGTAAAACTATGAATCCTAATGGTCGTATATTTTTTTGTTGTACTGACATCTTAGACATGATGCCGCTAATTGCATAAGCTATCAGTGCTGCACCACCTAGCCCAAATACGTATAAATGTCTGGAATCTATAAATGTTACGTATCCCCACCATGGAGCATATGCAGAAATAAATATCAAAGGCCAGGCAGATCCAACGGCGCTACATAAGACTATCCCCAATAATAATAGTGATGTATTTATTCTATTTTTGATAGCATTATACCAAGCAACAGACAATCCAATCACCATCCCCACCGAGATTGAGTAAATATAAATATCTGCGCCAGCAGACTCTATAAATGATAGATATGTGAGTCCACGAACATTTTTTTCTGCGGCAAAATATGGATATTGTACAGTTGTCAAATATTCAGAAAGTTGCATCAAAAAAGACGTAGGCAAAAATTCTGATACGAGCATTCGAAGAGGATATGAGAACATGCGAAAAATCACCAGATCTGTAGGTAAGAATTGCGGACCTTGCGTCACTATAAGTCCAAGCCATTTAGGAAGGCCAAACCGATACAAGACATAAAGCACCAAAAGTACAAAAACTAACACTAGAGATCTGTATCGTCTGTTGGTTGAATTTGAATAATATTTCCATAGACACGGTGCGATAAAAAATATTAGAACTGATGTTTCTTTCGTAAGTAGGGCAAAAATAGTAGAAATAGTAAAAAGAAATAAATATATATTTGATCGCTTGGTATGTACAAAACTTTTCACATACCATATAAGCGATAAGATTATGCCCAAAAATGCGAATTGTGTCGGCACATACGCCATGATCCAAGTGACAGCTTGGCTGTGTGAGGAAGTAGCTACAAAAAATAATCCAGAAATAAAGGCGATATATTTATTCTTTAACAATATGTGGAAAAATTGATAAACGAGAAATGAATTTATAATATGGAGCAGTATGCTACTTTTAATATACATGTCATAATTTAATCCGAATAGATACACATGGACTGCCCAAATGAAACTATACATCGGAGTCAAGTGGCCACCTCCGGATATACTATTTGCACTAAATATGCTTGATTTAAATACCTCAACAATCCAATTGTTATTAGATAACAGCGGAAAAAATTGCAAAAAATAATACCACTCATCACTTTGAAAATATGCATGTAGTGAATTTTTATAAAAATATATTGCAATCAGTGAATATATAGTTAAAACTCCCACACTATAGAGATTATTTTTAAGTAATCTTGAATAAGCATAATTTAGCAACTTCATAAATTTTTTATATATTTTGCTTTATTTAGGATAGATTTCCTTAGAATAAATGGCTCTTTGTAAGTTTTTAGCGAGTCAACCAGCAATGATATAAAATACCAAAATGGAGGTACAACAGATTGTCTTTTCAAAAATCTTTGATCAGATATAATTCGATATGATTGAATTTTTTTGCGTTCACAGGAAGTTTTTCTGATACGAAGTATATTCCACCAAACAGCCTGTAACACCGCCATGCCCACTTGTGGTTGTCTTTTCAAAATGTATCCCATACTTATAGCAAGACAAAGAACAATATGAATTGGTAACGTTTGTAATAATTTTATAGCTCCCAGGTTTACACTATAGGAATGAATCCTATTTTTGTAAGAATGAAATTGTACATTGGCTTGCGGAAGACTATTTGAGGTTGCACCCATCTTGTGCCATATTACGGCCCTTGGTTCATACACCACTTTGTAACCAGAGAGCCATACTCTGTGGCAAAAATCAGTTTCTTCAAAGTATGCAAAATACTCTGGATGAAATAGCCCAATCTCATCTATTATTTTTTTACGAATAAGCATGCAGGCGCCTTTTGCGGTGTAAAGGAACAATTGTTTGTCATACATTTTTTCGTACATCTGATTGTATCCAAAGTGATACAGAAAACCAGTCCAGGTGAAAAACGCACCAATACTATCAAATCGCTTTGAGTCTTCTAGTAAAAATATCGCGCTTTGTACAACCCCTATACTCTCATCCTTATCCATTGCTACGACCATGTGATTTAAAAAATCAGGAGCAACCTTTGTATCATTATTGAGAAGCAGGACATACTCACCAGTAGCCCTAGCCACCCCTAGATTATTTGCCTGAGCAAATCCTACATTTGTACTACTTTCGATAATAATAACTTTGGGGAAATTTTTATGAAGATATGAAACAGATTCATCTGAGGATGCATTGTCTACTACGATAATTTCGACAGTTTTGTATGTGATATTTCGTAGCGTTGCTAGACAAATTTTTAGCCACTCTTTGCCATTATAATTTACTATAACTATAGAAACGCGCTTCATACGCTCGCTACTTTTGTAGCCATGATCTCTATTTCACAAAACCCTTTGTTTTGATAATCCAGACTCATAAGCCAGTCCATAAATGGCCCCCTAGGCTCCTTGAGGTGTAAAATGTGTTTGAAAAAATACAATAACCATATATGTAACGTCGTAAACCAGCCACCATTGAAATACACATGCTCGACTTTAAATCCTGCACGGTTTAGAAGCTCAGTCAAATGACTTTTGGAGTAGTGTCTGTGACTTGTGAGAAAATACGCTGGATCAAGTACATTTGAGAGAGGATTGGACAACATCGTGCTCATAAAAAGCTTACCACCCTTTTTGGTAACACGGCTGATGTTTTTGAGCGCCTCCCCCTCTGTGCCTGCAAGTACATGCTCTATCACCATAAAAAAACACACGACGTCAAATGTTTTGTCATCAAAAGGAAGCCCTTCGGTAACTGAAGCTTTTACAAATGCATACTTAGGAAATCGCGTGCGTGCCCACTTGAGCGGTGCCTCATCTATATCAACTCCGGTCATATGTACCTGCGAATGCTCAAACATTTGCTCTAGGGGCCCTGTCCAACAGCCAATGTCTAGAATTTTGGCTTTTTGTGGTATACCACTTGAAGTTATCCATTTGTGTAGATATCTATGACCTGGGACCACCTGATCCTGCAGATCCCTATCCGAAAACGTCATACTGCGTGTATTCATAAGATAATTTCCTTTAGCAACCCAATAACCTATCGTGTATAATAACGATCGTTAACTTATTATACAACTATGAAAAATAAAACCCTAAATTATTATGGTGAACATCTAAGTCTTCTGCCAAATGAGATTATAAAAGGAGCAATAGATCATATTGTAGAGATAGCCAAAAATCGTTTCGGAGCCCAAAAGCTCTCTCAGCTCAATATACTTGACGTAGGAAGTGGCAGAGGTGAATTCACAGAAGCCATGGCACCTTTTTTTAAATCCATCACAGGGGTGGAGCCGTATGTTCATGCGTATATGTTTGCTAAAAAACATGCACGGTCTAAAAAAATCACTTACCATCACACAGCAATCGAAGACTTTGTATCAAAACAAAAATTTGACATGATCGTGACGCTCACAGTATTTGAACATATGCCAGATCATAAAAAATCATTTGACAAGATGTTTGCACTGCTTAAGCCGGGCGGAATCATATATCTAACAGCACCAAACAAATATTGGATTTTTGAGCAGCACTATGGATTACCATTTCTCGCATGGCTCCCTCTACCTATAGCAAATAAATATTTACAGATCACAAAAGGCAAAGATTCATTTGAGGATTCCTCATACTCAAAAGGGTACCCAGGTATGTGTACATTTTTTAATTCGTACCCATGTAGTTACAAATTTGTTCTTCCTGATGATCCCAACAATAAATATATCGGGTATGGAAGAGGTGGAATTTATGCTATAGTAAAGAATATTGGCATTAGCCTTATAGCTAAATTTCCAATATTTTGGCATATATCAAAAGGCTTTATTATGGTAATTGAGAAAAATAAATGATATGAAAATACTTATCACCGGTGGAGTAGGCCTCATAGGAGCACATACAGCATCCAAACTTATTGAACTTGGTCATGAAGTGGCAGTACTTGATAAAAAGCTTAATTTTATCCAAAATCCGACTTACTTTGCTTATTGCCTAGAAATTCGTCAAAAATATCTCAAGCAACCTAAAGTCACTTTTGACATAGATATACGTGATTTTGACGGTGTTCTGCAAGCATTTAGCACATTTGGACCTGACACAGTTATCCATCTAGCAGGACTTCCTATGGCCAGAGTACCTGACCAATACATACATGAGATGCAGCCCATCAATATGCAGGGGACATTAAATGTGGTACGCGCTTTTGAGGAATCAAGCTCAGCCAAAAAAATTATATATACTTCTTCAAGTATGGCCTATGGGCATTTTACAAAAAGTCCTCAACCTGAAGATGTCCTACTCAGTCCTATCAATGATTATGGAGCGTGTAAAGCAGCTGGTGAATATTTTGTCAAACTATCAAAGAAAGAATGGGTCATCGTGCGTCCTACATCAGTCTATGGATTTACAGACTGTGCCAATCGCGTCACACAGCGTATCTTTGACGCAGCGCTCCTCAATAAAAAAGCATGGGTCGTACGTGGAGAATCACTGGACATCTCATACATCGAAGACGTAGCTGACGGATTTGTCCTATGCACAACAAAAAACAGTGCTGTTGGTCAAACATTTAATATTTCTAGGGGCGAAGCGCGTGAAGCAAGCGAATTTGCTGAAATTGTCAAAACATATTTTCCAACTTTTGAATACGAAATACGTGAACCAACAATACAGCAGGTATATCGCGGTGCACTCGATATTGCTAAAGCCAAGGCGCTTTTGGGGTATGCTCCCAAATTTACGATTGAGGATGGTATAAAAGATATGATTTCAAAAATGAAAAAATATCACTGGAAGCAGCCTAACAATTAGTAGTCTATATAAACAAAAGAGGCTATAGCTGATCCGATGATGCTTAAACTAAATAACGTCATAAGCATTCCCCTACCCCTACTCTCATTTGCACATTCCCTAGACAAATAAAGGAGAACTCCTACTACGCCAATGAGAAACACCCTGAGAATTGGTAAAGAAAACCCATACTGCCGCATATATGGCTCTGATAGGAATGATAGTCCACTTAGCAATATCCACAGCACACTTGCCATGCTTGGCTTTATAAACTCTTGGTAGATAAATACTCCTGCACTCACACATAAAAATGGATACAACGGAAACCTATACCAGCCATGAAGCGGCTCATCTGGTATAGCTGCAAGATAGGCTATTAAATACGTAAAAAATGGAATAATGATAAATATATGTTTTTTTGCATTTCGCATAAGCATCACAATGCTCATAAAGCCTACATAAATCCATCCATCCAGATATCTCCGGTCAACGATAAGTGGATCAGTTATCAGTGAGTACAGTGATGAAAATTTTAGATCATACCGCGCCAGTTGTAACTGCTGTAGTCCGTCAAATAGCCTTGCATCATAGAGATGACCATATAGTGCATAAAGACCCACCGAAACAGCGGGCATAGCACACATAAGCATAAATAACGTATATCTTTTGTGGACAAATAATATCCACGCATACGATGCGCCAGCAACTACCCAGGGCACCTTTGCTAGTGGCAGCAGTAACGCCAAAAAAAGAGAAACCATATACCAACGGATAGTATTTGACTTTATATATGTGTGGAGCGCTATGAGTCCCAGGAGCCACATGGGGATAAAAAAGTTTTCGTTTTGTAGTATACGTGAGCCCACTACAATCGTAGGTGATACTGATGCTATTGCTAAGACTATAAGCATTACATTTCTTCCATATATTCTGTTGACAAGTATGGCTAATAATATGAGCGTGAGGGCTCCAAGCAGTAACGACAATGGTCTCATCGTGCGCAGTGTCACGGTATACATATCCGTAGCACCATTTACGAGTGAGGAGGCTCCAGCAATGAGTCCAAAAAGTGGTGGATGTTCCAGATACGGATAGACAATCCAAAATGCTGCCCCTTGATAAATCAAGTGTTCTCTATTAGAGTATTGAGCGTGAGGAGACCATGACTTTGGCATACCCGTTTGTATCAGGTTTATACCAAGCCACGTCCAAGCAAATTCATCAAAAGTCGCACCGTGTCTAGGAATTGTTCTATAATTATGATGCCTGAGAAAAATTCCAAGAAAAATAAGTAGGATTGCTGCTCCAAGCACTACATGATTTTTCCAGTGCACCGAGAAATTATGTCTCATATTTATGCCATCATCATACCATGTCTTTCGTTTTTGCTGCAGGCATATCCGCGGTTTTTCAACAGACTGTTTGGAGTAGACGTATGGACGAGACTCACTGAAACTGACCATATACGTAAGAATGGTCATAAAATTCCAGGAAAAATTACTCACCAGTTTATCATTGACGGGTATTTTGATTACCCACCACTTTTTCCGTTTATATTGTCTTTCGTATCAAAAGCCAAACTTCTGCAATTACAAGGCTTTATAGCGCCCTTTATAGACGCCATACAATGTTTCATCGTATATGTTATCGCACTACAAATTACCGGTAACCCTATTATCGCCCTTTTGAGCCAAGGAATATATATGCTTACTCCTCTAGTAGCACTAGAAAATAGCTATCTGACACCACGTTCCTTTGGGTACCTCAATTTTACACTGGCATTTTACCCCCTTGTCCTCTATTCTGTTTCACCAAAAATAGAGTACTTAGTGTTTTCTTATATTTTTTCTGTCTTGATATTTTTATCTCATAGATTTGCGACCCAATCGTTTCTCTTTGCTACTCTGTTTTTCACTTTGTACGAACGCAATCTGCTCTATACAGGCATGTTTTTATCCGGACTTATCACTGCAATTATCGTGACAAATGGATACTACAAGCGCGTGCTAACAGGACATCTCTACAATATATATTTTTGGGTTATATACTATCCATACCGCTTTGCACATCAAATACGAGGAATTCAAAAAACGACGAAACAAATTGATTTTATAGGGATCGTGTACTATGTACTCGCAAAATTTTCTCCCATAGGACTTTTGGGAACAAACGTTTGGCTGCTTGCACCTCTCTATTTGCAATTAAGTAGATTAACTAGTTCTTATAGTCCGTTTGCAGGTAATCTTCTCTTTGAAAAATTTTCCATATGGATTCTCTTCTTTTTTGGACTGGCCATTGTCGTATTATCAATAAAAAGACTTATACCTATTGGAGAAGGGCAAAGATACTTGGAAATGGCAACAGTACCAACAGCTATTTTGTCGGCTTTTGGCATATACACACTCATAAATACCCAATATTCTACTATAGTTATGATTGGCGCCTTTGGATTGCTTCTCGCAAACCTCTCACTTATTCTCATTGTGCAAAGCAAAGCCATACTCAAAGACCAAAACAGAACACTTACGGGTGACCTTCACTCTATGTATGAATTTATTAACACTCTAAAGGTACAACCACGCATCATCTGCATACCCCATCAAATCACTACTATGACTATATACAATACAAAAGCGGATGTACTGGTAAATGCCGATAATCAGGGATTGATGAAGCTCAGGGGCATATACCCACTCCTGACAAGGCCTCTCACAGACCTAAGAAAAGAATACAACCTCACGCATATCTTACTGCGGGAATCATTTGCGACAAAAGCAGAGATTGGCGCGCAAAAGATGAAACAGATTGCCAAGTATGGAGATATTTGTTTACTTGAGTTTCAAAAGGACAAACGGTCCTGATTCCTTTATAACTATATATTTTTTGAGATGGAGATCTTCGATAGCTGCGTAATTTTGATTTAATAAGATCTCATCGAGCTCAAATTCATGCATGATTTCCAGGATTGGCTTACGAAGCACCGGATATATATCAGAAATCATTATGATGTTTGTATAGTCTGCATTCACAAGTACTTCACACCCTGTATGATAAATGGTACTAGTTGTCATCTGATGTGGAATACAAAGCAGTCTGGGCTTTTTCTTTAAGTCCTTTAGATATGCAAACATATGCTCAATCTCAGGAGTAACAGTTCGCATCTTTTCATCAATTATTCCTTTTTTCTGAATTACAAGTATCGTGACAAGGCACAGTATAGCTACAACTAAACCAGCAGGGATGACAATCACACTCAAACTACCCTCAAGGAGTCGCTCAAATGCAACTGCTGACAACAAGGCGGTTGGAAAAGCCGTAAGCTCTAGATACCGTTGTCCCTCTCCCAGAAACCTGAGTTGAGGTATCCAAAGCGTAAAAAGTGATAGCGCGTATGAAAATCCGACAAGCCAAAACATGCGTAGATAAAATCCTTCTAGAACAGGCGGAATCAGCGAAAGGCTAATTGCAAGAATCATCCACGGGCTCGTAACAGCCAGCACAAATGGGGGGAATTTGAGAAAAAACCTATATAGATATAAGACGAAATCACTAGGGTTTTTTTCTGCTACCAAGCCCTTTACCTGATGTGCAAATCTATATTGAATATTTGCTTTCCAAAAGCGCAAATTTCCCAAATGACCAGATAGTACCTTTAAATAATATCCTCGCGATATAAAAATGGTAAGCAAAAGAGAAATGACAAATACGAATGCATATTCGATTCTTCGCTCAATCAGGGTAAATACTATAGAAAAAAATAAATATCCTTGCGTAGAAAATCTATGTGCGAGAAATATCCATACGCCCAAAAATATCGACAGATATAGATAGAGCGTGTTTCCTGATCCCATATAGAGAAACTCAAAGACCGCTATAAAAGCAAAGAGTGCATACCCAAGCGACCGGGGTGTCGCACTGGAGTTTTCTATGGCAATAATTGGCGTCAATATATACATTCCTTGCGTAAGGAGTGTCGTTACGATGCTACCGGTAAAAACATATGTGATCACACCAAAGAGCATCATAAATATACTATCAACGACTGGTGAAAAAAGAAATTCGTACTTTTCTACTAATTTAAATGGAAAAAGAGATAATATATAAATAAAAATAGGCGGATAATCATAGTCACCTGTTATGATGAAACCATTACTGATATTTCTAGGTAACCTCTTCTGCCTATGAAACTCCTGTAGATAGAGAAGATGTGTCCAGACATCAACCCCAAATCTCCTATTTATAAATCGCGGATAAGATTCCAATATAAATGCAAGAATAGGAATGATACAGATGAGTACTATATTCATACTAAAGTAGCAGTCGAAATGACATCATTTGTGCACCTGGGCGAAATCCACAAGATATATAAGTATTCAGAGCTGCGATATTGTTTCCCTGCGTGTCAATCAAGGCAATAGTTGTGTTCATTTTTTTCATCTGTTGCAGCGCGTAGTGAATAAGTTTTTTTCCTATACCCAAACCTCGTGCTTTTTTATCAACACACACAAGCTCGACACTCATAACTGTATTTTGCGCGAGTCCATGTATTGGTATTTTTTTAATTGCCACAAACCCAAGTAAGACATGCATCTCAAAATAACCATACACGGCATCACATACTTGACCACCAAATGCATTGGCAACCCATTGCTGATATAGCGCGTCTACATCCTCTCTCTTAAGATCTGGATCATTGTAAAATCTACCATAACAAAAGCTTCCTTGCGATATCACAAGCGCCTGTGATTCATCTTGTGGTGTGCAGGGCAAAATTTTATCTTCAATATCCAAAGAAATATCCTGGAGAGTATGCGTCAGATATGTAACCGTATCTGTCATTTGAAACTTAAATCTTGAAAGCATCATAATCCATGCAAAATCTGTAGGAATCCTTACTACAGCATATGTAAAACCCTTCGCTTTTAAACATTCTATGAGCTTCTCAAGGACTTCTTTTTTATCATTATCAGAGGATGCTAGAAGATGAGAGATAATAGCAAATTTATTGTGAAATATTGAACTATCAAATTCAGATAGAGTATATATTGCCAACCCAACCTGCTCAGTATCCTTGTTTACAGACACGACTGTGCCACTGCTAAAGCGTTTTTGTATGTCCTGGGTAAAATCCTGCCTTATGCTCCCAGGTGGAAGTGATGACTGTAGGAAACCCAGTGGTGGAGAAAATTGTGATAAAAATGCATCATCCATGTTTCTTGTACTCACTGATCAGTTGTGTGACTTCGTGTATCACTGTTTTTGCCTCACGCATAGTAATGGCATTTGACATTGGTAAACAAAGGAGACGCTGGTATACCCACTCACTATTTGGAAAATCCCCCTCATTATAGCCCAATGCTTTTTGATAATATGGGTGCATGTGTAGTGGAGTAAAGTATACACTTGTTCCGATATTTCTCTTTTTGAGCTCTTCGATAAAATCATTTCGGCTTATTGTCAGCGCATCTACATCCAGCAAAACTGAATACAAGTTCCATGCATGCACTCCATAGGGCAAAACCTTGGGTGATGTAATTTCTGGAATTTTGACAAAAGCCTTTGTGTATAAAGCGGCTATCTTTGTACGATGCAGTATGAATGTTGAGAGTTTTTTCAGCTGCTCTATACCAATTGAGGCAGAAATATCCGTCATGTTGTACTTAAATCCAGGAACGACTATCTCGTAGTACCAATTGCCTGATTTATCAAGCCTCTTCCATGCTTCTTTATTCATTCCATGCAACCTATATAACCTGGCTTTCGTATCCAATTCTGCATCATTTGTCACAATCATCCCACCATCCCCTGTGGTCATATTTTTGATAGGGTGAAATGAATATACTACAGCATCTCCATGTGTACCAATCTGCGCACCTTTATACACCGTACCAACAGCATGTGCCGCATCCTCGATAATTTTTAGATTATATCGTTTTGCGATATCTTTCAGAGCATCCATGTCAACTGCTTGTCCGGCATAATGCACGGGTATAATAGCTTTGGTTTTTTTGGTGATGGCCTTTTCTACCTTTTGCACATCAATCAGAAATGTATCACGGTCAATATCTACAAGTACTGGTTTTGCTCCAACCTGGATAACGGGATTTATGGTTGCCGCAAAGGTAAATACAGGAGCAATCACCTCATCACCTGGTCCAATGCCAAGCGAGGATAATACAACATGCATTCCTCCTGTCCATGAGGAAACACCTACGGCATGTTTAGTACCTATAAATGCCTTAAAGAGATCTTCAAATTCAGCAGTTTTTGGTCCAAGGGTGATCCAGCCAGAATCGAGCGCCTTAAGGACGGCTCGTTTTTCCTCTTTTCCTATAGCTGGCTTGGATAATGGTATAAATGCAGAATCATTTTTCATAAAGTTTTAATAATTCATAATAGCCTACCCGAACAGTATGTGCCCAACTGTAGGACTTTGACTTTTTCATCACTGCCTCACGTATATGAGCATACTTCTTATTGTCCCCAAACAATTGTAGTATACCACTTGCAAGTGACTCTGGTGACTGCTCTCTGCATATATGTCCGGTTTTTCCATCCTCCACTACATCCCTCAATCCGTGCGTAGGATACACAACGCTTGGCGTACCCACCAGTCCTGCCTCAGGCACTATCAAGCCCCAGCCTTCTTTGACCGATGGAGCAACCAATACATGTGCTTGTGACATAAGTGAAAATTTTTCCGATGCACTGACAAAACCATAAAATGTTACGTTCTGGGTTAAATTCAGGTCTTTGGAGACTGAACGAAGATGCTCTTCGTATGTCACATCTCCTCTGCCTATGATCCACAACTGTACGTCTGGCAGCTTCGCTTTTACGATTTTCAGTGCATTTAGCGTATCCTCAATTCCTTTTGAGGCAACGAGTCTGCCTACAAAAATAATTGTGGGCTTCTTAGACTTTGGCTTAATCTTGATTTTATCAGGTACTGTTATCCCCATTGGCAATATTGTGATATTTTCATTTTTCACCCCCATATGAAGAAGATCATCATGTGTAGATGGAGATATGGTGAGCCAATGGGCGTTTTTATAGATTACACGTATATAGAGAGATTCGATAATTTTCCCAAGCAGTCCCACAATAGGGCCAAACATCGTCGCCCATATCGTATCAGCAACTTCGCAGATGAGAGGCACAACTGGCTCATGAACATAAAATGGTGTAAAAAATGGAAAACCATGCACCTCATCCACAACCACATCAATCTTTCCCTTAAACTCTTGGAGATATCTACGAGCCGCAAGATAATGTACCGAACCAATTCCAGACCGTACATCACTATGGCCTAAACGTATAATTCGAATTCCATCAAATACTTCATCAGAGTGACACCCTGCAAACGCGCTCACTATCATGGTTACTTCATTTCCCATTGCTACCCACCCTTTTGCCAGTTCGTGCGTCAACACCTCTGCCCCGCCAGACGTAGGGTTTTTTGTGTCTTTCCAATTGAGTATAAGAATTTTCATCACGGAGTAAAAAGATGTTTATGCGAAGTAATCCATGTATGTAATTTTTCAAGACCTGATTCTACCCTAACCTTTGGCTTCCAACCAAAATCACGGGAGGCCTTTGAAATATCTGAGATATACACCTTTTGATCTCCCGTGCGCTCAGGCTTAAAATCTACTGCTATATCTTTTCCAAGAAGTTTTTTTAGATGTGGAATAAATTCGTACCAGATTGATAATGAATTTTGCATTCCTCCCCCGATATTGTATATCTGCCCTTTTGTTGTTTCTATATTTTTTATGGCTGCCAAATATGCATCTATCAGGTCATCTACATAGAGGACATCACGCACTTGTTTGCCTGTGCCATAAATGGTAATAGGTCTTTTTGTGATTGATGCAATCATAAACCACGCAAGCCACCCTTGATCTTCTATCCCAAACTGTCTTGGACCATATATGCATGATTGGCGAAATACTATTGTTCGCAGCCCATATACACGAGCGTAGTCATGCACATACGCATCTCCTACACCTTTTGAACACCCGTAAGGAGAATAATAGTCTACGGGAGTTTGCTCTGAAATTCCTATCCCATTTTCAAATTCGTATCTGTTGTTTTTTTCAACAATTTGTTGATTTTCTAAATTTCCATACACTTTGTTTGTCGAGGCATACATCAGTATAGCTTGAGAATTTTGCCTTCTCATGGACTCCAATATGTTAAATGTACCCAGAGCATTTGCTTGAAAATCCATTCTGGGATTCTGTACAGAGGTAGTTACAGCCACTTGGCCTGCGAGATGAAAAATACTATCTACATTTGAAATCACTTCGATCAATTGCTTGATGGAACTCTGCCTTGAGACATCTCCTTCTGCAACGCGTACATTTCCTCCCAACTTGGAAAGCCATTCTGCATTGGACCGTGACCCTTTACGAGAAAAGTTATCAAAAATAGTTACATCATGTCCCTGTCCAATGAGCTTAGATGCTAAATTTGTACCTATAAATCCAGCCCCTCCAGTAATAAGAAATTTCATACTTATATATTTACACGAAAATTTAATTCCGGATCAAATTTCCATTTTCTTTTGTTTATTTCATCATAATATCTCAATAGTTTTAATCGATAAAAAACTGCTATCGTATCCCAAAGTGTGCGGAGCGATATAATCCAAAAATTTTTAGAACTTATGCTGGAAAGACCTGTGAAATCTATATCCACTGGGGCTTCAAATATTTTTTTATACCCTAAGTAATTTGCCACAGCAAGTATCTCTATATCAAAAGCAAATTGCTTTACTAGCAGCCTTGGTAACACATCCTCAAGTACCTCACGTCTATAAAATTTCAGCCCAACCTGAGAGTCTCTCACCTTAAGACCGAATAACCATTGTATAACCAGCTGATATACAAAGGACAATATTTTTCGCTGCCATGGGTATTGCACTCTAGAGGCAGGATGACGCTTACTTCCTATGATAATATCGGCTTTATACCAGCGAAAATGCTCTAGCATTATGGATATACCATTTTCAGAAATATCTCCACCAGAATCGATAAAGCCTATGATATCACCTTCGGAATGTGACATGCCAAATCTCACTGCGTATCCTTTGCCATGATTGGTTTGATATCCTACGACCTGAAGGTGTTTAGATTTTACCTTTTTTGCCTCGTCAAAACTGTTGTCTATTTTTCCATCTATAACAACGATAAGTTCAAATTGTACCCCTAATTTTTCCAATTCAATAAGGATATTTTTAATATTTGCAGCTATAGTTTTTTCTTGTCTATAGACAGGCATTATTATGGAAAGTAATTTAGGAAATTCTGTTTTTGACATATGGATAATACAACATGAGACTCACGCTTAGGATTGCCACTACTGAAATATTTATATATATAACCTGTGCTAAATTTGCATGTAAATAAGAAATACCTATAATCTGCGCGATAGAGGCAGCAATCATAAATATACTTACTCGTGTTTTTCCAATAGCTAAGTATGCATTCATAAGTATGCTTGCTACTGAAAAAAATGCAAGAAATACACCAAATATTCCTACATATTTTGCAGCAGCCATAAATTTTGCACCAAAAAGTAAATTTACCACAAGTTCTGGAAATATAAAATACACTCCTGCTATTCCAAAGGACAGTGCGCCAACGGCTACTACGGAGGAAAAAAATTCTCGGTGAATGGGCTTACCTAATTCCCATTTGTGTGCCATAACTGGGAAGAGTACAAACCCTATGGAGCTGGATGCAAAAAAAATAACTTTTCCAAGAATTGCAAGCGAGGAGTATATGCCAGCATCCACTGGAGAAAAGTAATGTTTCACAAGTATTATGTCCATACTATATAAGGCAGTTAAACCCAGCAACGAAAAGAGCGTTGGCATACTGTACTTAATAATATCCTTCGCTGTAAACTGTGCTGTTTGAGCGGGATCTCTAAATAATTTTTTAAATGGAAATATATAGCTACTCATACCTACTATGGCAGCTATAGCTGTAGCAGCAAGCGAGGCACCAACGCCAAAGGGAGCGCTCACTACGCCAAATACAAGCCTCGTGACAATCATAATATTTGCAGTCAAGGTTGACATAACAAATTTTTGAAAAGCCAATAACACACCGGCACTGAGTCCGCTTAGTAACTGAAACGCAAAAAGTAAATAGAGCCACAAAAAATACGTATCATTTGAGATATTGAGAAATTGTTTTAACGACCCTACAAACGGCATGCATACAAAAAATCCCATAACTCCTATAACTGCAATATATTTTATAAAACTCATATAGAGGGCTTTTGCCTGACCAAGCTGCTGCTTAGCATACATTTGAGAAAAAAATTTCATAGATACAGTGCGCAAGACCTCTGATGGAACGCTCACAATATATAAAAGAGATAAAAGTGCAGCCAGCTCTCCATATCCCACAGGGCCTAGGATTCTGCCTACTATCAAATGATATAGGTATGCAAAGACATTTACCGCCATATTGCCTGCAAACAGCAATATACTATTGATAGCTAGTTTTGAATTTTTTAGCGAGTGTATTTGATGCAGAATATTCATTATTCTAATAATCTAAATTTAATCAGAGCAATTATGGCACTTATGCCATCTTTCCATGTAAGTTTTTTTCCTTCGGAAAACTTGCGTCCAAAATATGTAATGGGGATTTCGTATATTTGATATCCCCTTCGTAAAATCTTTGCAGTAATTTCTGGCTCAAAATCAAATGATTTTGATTGTATGCGTATCCCATCAAGTACTTTTTTTCTAAACACTTTGTAGCCTGTCTCCATGTCTGTCAGGTTTGTGTTGTACAAAAGATTGGTCAGTAAAGTTACAAGTTTGTTCCCAAACGTGTACACAAATACTGTTGATAAATGCGCTCCGAGAAACCGAGAGCCATAAACCACATCAACCTGCGCGTGTTCAAATGGCTTAAGCAGATTTGGATAATCATCCGGACTATACTCAAGATCTGCGTCTTGTATAAGGACAATTTCCCCTGTGGCTTTTTCAAATCCTTTTTGCAAGGCTGAGCCCTTACCGCCATTTGACTTGTCTATAAAAACGATTTTTTTTACCCACTTTTCTAGAACTTTTTTGGTGCCATCAGTTGAACCATCATTTATAACGATAATCTCCTTTTTATAGCCAGGAGTGTCTGCAGATTCAACTTTTGACAGGACATCACCAATTGTATTTTCTTCATTATATACAGGGATAACAATACTTAATTTTTTCATACGCTATATCAGATCCAATGCTTTTTTATATACCTCGGCTGTCTCCTGAGCTACTTTTTTCCAAGTAAAAGCTGACGCCCACGCAATACCTGATTGTATCATTTTTTGACGTTCAAGCTCAGATTGCGCTAAAATTTGGCCCATTCCTCTGGCAATGTCATCTGGCTGCGCATTTACCGTAATTGCTGGTCCTGCGATTTCAGCTAGGCTCGTTTGTGTGGTGCAGACAACAGGGCACCCTGCTGCCATTGATTCGAGCACAGGCAACCCAAAACCTTCGGCAAATGACGGCTGCACGAGACAAAGTGCGGATGCATAGATTGCAGGAAGCGCCAGATCATCAACTCTGCCTGGCATATGGACAAATTCCTCTAATTGATATTGTTTTATGCGAGCTTTTATTTGCACCATTTCAGCTAACTCAGTATGGGTAAATGCGACACCAATACATACCAGGTGTACCCGATTGCGCACTTCTTCATCCAACTGTGCATACGCATCTATGAGACCTAAAACATTTTTATTCCAATTGATATCCCCAACATATAAAAAATATGACGCAGGCAAATTATACATCGCAGCTTTTTGCATGTTTTCCGCAGATATAGCCCGACTAAATTGAGGACCAGGCGCGAGGAGGATGGACGTTACTTTTTTTTCATTGATTCCTACAAATCGTACTATATCCCGCCTGGATGCATCAGAATCAGTAATAATATGTGCGCATCCCTGCGCTGATTGTCGCTGCATCTGCCAACTGATCGACCCACGTATGCCGGGTGCAAAATGTTCATTATAGGCAATAGGAATAAGATCATGTATCGTGACAATAGTTTTGAAGCGTTTTAAAATTGGCAACGAACGCTTATAGACATCAAAATATGGTATATGCACGAGATCTACGTCCTCACATTTGTTTGGATCTCCTGAAAATTTGACTATCTGAATATCAGGAATTTTTTCAAGTTCATCTAGGAGATACCGGGTATAATACCCAATCCCACGACCTGCATGACCTGTGCGAAGCGGTGAATCGTCAAATCCTATGCGCATATTCAGCTAGTATACCTGATCCTATGATTGTAGATAAAGTGACGAGCGTAAGTATAGTTGAAAGCGTCCGAAGAAGAGTATCCTCAAATTGCACCATGACAACAGACACCCCTACTGGAACTGAGATGTGCATGCGACCATCTTCAAAATGTATAGGAACAGACGCAGCATTTATATATGCCTTCCATCCAGGATAAAATGATTTCTGCAGAATCATTTCATTTTGGATGGGCGTATGTACCTGAAATACAATCCTAGTTGGTTCAAGTGTGAGCATAGTTATATCTCCTACTTGTTGTTCTAGTGTTGCAATTTTATCTGGTACCACTCCCACATAGGGTAGCCATTTAGTCGAGAATGAATTTCCAAGTGAAGATGTGCCATGAATAAAATTGTCTTGGGTTAAATAATGCGTATCACTCCGTGGTTGATAAACTACAGGCTGCATATATGTGAATGACAGCACGCATGCCAAAATTGCAATAATTCCCTGAATCGATACGTGCATTCGTTCAAATACGTTCGCCGCTATATAGGCTGTGACGGGAAGCAATATTGACATCAATCTCCATGGATATTGTATATAGCTTACCATCGGTAAAAACTTCCAAATGGGAAGTGCATATTCGGTCATAAAAAAGATACTCACAAAAGCAATAATAAGATAAAATACCAGATGTGAATTTTTTTGGAATTGGCTTTTCTGATTAAAAAGAATTAGCAAAGAAATACCCAATAGCAACAACGGCATGATTCCAATCTGCTGCGACATCTCACCGTCAGGAGAGCCAGGCTGGGAAAAACCACTTCCCCATGTAGGAAATATGAGTTGTAAAATAGTTGGAAAATGATCTGCCACATCCACAGGACTTAGATCAGAAACATATGCACGTTCAGCAAGTGCCGGAATCCAAAATATAGATGCTGACAGGATGCCAAGAGCAATCCATGGAAGTGACTTTTTATCAAAAACTATTGATTTTAATGCAAAAATCGGCACAAAAACAAATGCCAGAATATTGTGGCTTATCACCAGTAGCCCAATCATGAGCGCAAGTAACCAATACTTTTTGGCATCTTGAAAGTACAGAGCCCACATGACGCAGGCTATAGCAAGCACTTCTCCCACGGATCCACGTATATACAGATCGACAAACCAGTATGGCACCATGGCAAATATACTTGTTGCAAAAGATGCAATACGAACATTTTTTGAAACTGATTGAAGCCACATGAAGCAACCTAAGCATGCAACTATAAATCCTGTTGCAAGCACAAGTCTCACACTTTGGGTAAACTCAAATCCTAAAAAATGGTATAGGCTTCCGATGTAATTTGATAACGGATATTGAAACGTGAATAGTGGTACGCCGTAGGTGGAGTTAAGATCAGGCGCCCAACGTGGAAACACGACGCCAGTTTCTAGATTTTTATAAAATTGCCAAAATCGTATGATGTGATATTCCCCGTCATGCGTTGGAATAAAAGCTGTTCCAAACAGTGGCGCCACAGCAATACAAATAAGAATAATTGATATAAAAAGTAGAGTAATTTTTTTAAACATCTTCATATCTAGAGCAAATGATTTCGAATTTTTTTATTTAGTATGTATATTGCTGTAAAAATACTTATCGGCAAAAGCGTACATACCAGTCGCAACATAGGACCTGGACCCTCATAATAACCCATACCTATGTATGGAGCATGCCTCAGAAGTAAACCAAACGAAAGGACAACTGCAGCATTTCGGAGATACATGTACTTTTTACTTAAAAGTGGCACAAACACCAAAAACCACACCGCATACCAGGGATATAACTCCTCCCGCAAAGGTGTGAGAAGAAATACAAAAAACATCGCAAGAAAAGACCATACATATAGTTTTTGTTCATCATTTCGAAAAAAGAAATAAACAGGAATAAGCACAAGACTTGCTCCTTTTACAAAAATGGACAAAAAGAGAAAAAGTAGTGCCGCAATTAAGCCTTTAAGACCAGCTATTTTTCGACTCAAGAAATATGCCACCAGTACGAGCAACATCATGGCTATATCGTTATGACCATTTACAAATATTTCCACAAGCACGAGCGGATTTGCAGCAAATAGAAGCGCTGATTTTTTATCGTGTGACAATTTTACCAATATCCAACAAGCACACCCATACAAAACACCTACGAATAGTTTGAAGCTTATTATGGTAACCCATACCTTTCCTCCGCCAATTATATATGGAACAAAGGTCGACAATATCCAGGTAGGGCCATAGAGAGCGAATTTGTTGGCAGCTCGCGTAAATGCAAGCATAGGCTCGTGAGCAATTTCTATAGGCATTACAATATATGGATTTTCATGATAGAGATATGCGACTTTGGCTGTGAGTATGTAGTTAAAAATGTCATAGGTAAACGCTGGAAACGACAGTGTTAAAATAATAAGCAAAATGATACATTGCCGCCTACTACACCAGGATTTTTTGCGCTTTAAACTCCAAACATATAAGCTGTAAAAAAGTATTATAAAACCTATATACAAGAGCGCGCTTTCCAGTCTGTGTGACTTCATCGCCTGAGTTAGGGTAGTCTCAAGCAAAGTATAGGCAGTTCCTGTAGCCAAAAGTAAATTGGCATCTATAAATGAATAACTAAAAAGCAGAAATACTAAAGCTGCAATCAATGAAAGTATGAACATAATTAGTGTATATTTTGCATACAATCTGACCTAATTTTTTGGGATTTCTGTATCTCTTGAGCAAGCATCAGTTGAGACCCAGGCTTGTACTCGTCTTGCCAGTAAAAGCTCTCAGGAAGACTGCGTGTCAATTCTATCAATACCTCTTCATGCTTTAGAAGCTCTGCTTGCACATCAGCTCTTAGGGCCTCAGTTTGCACTTGAGCGCTTTTTGCCTTCACATAGTATGAACAAATATTTGGTACATGTACATCGGATCTATGAAGAGCATCGAGTCCTAAAACATATTGTTTGTATTCAAATAATACTTTTGCCTCAACTAAATACTTGTCAGCGAGCTTTCTCTCATATTTGAGTCCGCCAAGCGTGCCCCAATACCAATATTTATATAGCGTGTCTGTGAGGCGACCTACCTTATAAAATGCATTTCCAGGCATTGGCCCGGGATAGGGCAACACATAGGTACTCTCAGCATGTACATAATTTGAGGCAACAAAAAATATCAATAATGCAAAAATAAACTTCTTCATGTGTGTTTCGTTTTAAGATACGTAAAATATGCGAATGGGAAATGACATGCTGAAAAAAACGCAAACAGAAGCCCCCTCCACCCATCTAGAAAGCCTTTGTGACGAAAAAAGAGTGCGAAAAAAGTTTGCATAGGAAAAATCATAAGATACGATATAGGCGATGGCTTAACAGGATTTTTTTTCATTTCAATAGCAAGTAGTGCCGTGTATTTTTGTGCGCCAGCAATATATCTATTCAGCGTTGGATTTGAATAATGAAGTAGTGCGCCGCTACACCATGCTACGTCTCCAGATATAACTATTTGTTCGTGTACACTTTTACAAGGAAAATGCACGTGCTTTCGATTGACAAGACGTATGACTCCATCCGGATAGGTTCCCCCATGTGTAATAGGACCTCCTAAAAAATAATTTTTTCGCGGTATAAAGTATGCAACGATGTTGCCAGATTTATCCCCTATAGCTCCATCCCGAGCTTCAAGAAGCTTCATGTGCCTTGCAAAGAGTGGGGGTAGCTTCATATGTTTTTGTGCTATCCCAATCCCCTGTTTATAGAGCTGTACAAGCTCATGGGCTAGTTCATCACTTACCACCTCGTCAGCATCTAGCTGCAGTACCCAATCGTATTTGGCTTCGTCAAGTGCTTTTTGTTTATTTATGTGGAATATTGGAGGATTTGTAGTTTTAATCACTTTTGCTCCAAACAACTTTGCCAATGCTACAGTGTCATCAGTTGAACCCCCGTCAACGATCACTATCTCTGATGCTATATCCTTTACACTTTCAAGACAGCGAGTGATATTTGTAGCTTCGTTGTAGGTAGCCAGTACGACTGAGATAGGCAGTTTCATAGAAAGCGATTGATTTGTTTTTTCAATACAACCATAAGCACAATCACTCCTAGACTCATCATACTAACAGTTTCTGAAATTTTTCGTATACCTGTATTTTCAAAAACTACGCGCACATTGTGGACCCCATTATCTAAAAGATACGTCATAAGCCCGCGATAGCTTGGATCTTGAAACTGTAATCCTGCTTGTATGTCATCTACATATACACGCCATCCTGGAAAGTACAGGGTATTTTCTACTATGCGTGAGGACCCCTTAGAGCTGATTGTATACTCATGGACTGTTGATGTGCGCTTCTTTTCAATTATGATGGCCTCACCGTTTATGACTCCGCTTTGCTTATCTGGGGGGTGTTCCATAAATCGCACTGACCAGATGGGGCTGCTTTCTCCTGTATCCGTTGTACCTTCATATACATTTGTATAAAAAGAATCTGGCTTTACAAGATATGACGCTGGTTGCCAGGTGGGGATACTTACAAATACTGTGAAAAGTATACAAATTGCATAATATATTTTGTTATTTCCACATAGATATCTCAATGAGACACCTGCCAGTACTGAACCAGCGAGCGTAGCTACAATCAAAAATCTCCAAGGAAATTGAAACTTTTGCAGTATTGTAAGTTTTTGCCATACCAGTCCTGATTGACTGGTCATAAGAAAGAGCGATGTCGCCAATACGATACCAAAAAGTGACAAAAGAATTTTTGTTTTTGATTCACATTTTTTCCATGCCAGAAGTACTGCGCCAATTCCTATCCACATAGGCCAGCCCAGAGACTTTGACAACAGATTTGTCCCCCCATAACTCCAATTTGATGCAAAAAAGTCAGAAAATGATACAAATCTACTGGCGTACTCTCCGGCTGTAACTATATCTCTAAGTGTAAATTTTCCTTCAAAATACGCTGGCACCCAAAAAAAAGCTGATACTCCTGTAGAAAGAGAAAGCGCAATAATGCTTTGAATTACGAAATACCCAGGTCGGACAGCTTCTTTATTGATCAAATACAACCAGTACAACGCGTATATTGGAATCATCATAATAGTTACTGCATTGTGAGAAAGCACAAGCCCTGCTGCAGAAAAAATCACAACACACATGGCTTGTATATGATTTTTTTGACTTCGCGCCAATTGAAGTAACCCAAACAACACGAGTGGTATAAAGACAAACGCTACATGCTCACCTATAGCCCCTCGTACATACAAATCTACAAACCTATATGGAGCAAATCCGTATACCAAGGCTCCTATGAGGGCTACACCCATGTTCCACTGCGCCCGAACCCATAGATACATAGCAAGAACACTTGCTACAAACGTAATTCCAAATAGCACTTTGAGACTGTCAGTAAACGAAAAGCCTAAGAAATGTAACGCTGATGCCCCATAAGAGGGCAAGGGGTATAAAAACATGAGCACAGGGTGTCCGTAGCCCCAGTTGAGATTTCCTCCCCACCGCGGCACTACATTTCCTTCAGATAGCGACTGATAAAAATTGGCAATTCTGGCGACATGGTCTTGACCGTCATGGGTTTTGGGTAGACCGGGCTGTAATAGTGCAAATAATGGCAATAAAGAACAAATTATAAGAAGAATCCACAACTTCCAATTATGTGTCTTTATTGACGGGGTAGAAGCTAGGCTTTTTACAACGTTTTTTGGATTCATATTATTACCATGACTCGACGATACGTATAGCGTTTGTGCCATCCAAATTATCAAAAGTCTCCAGAGGCTGAAAACTCGCCAGCTCTGTCGCATTCCCAATAAGTAATGTATTTTCTTTTTTACGGTCACCCACGACGTTGAGGGGTCTAAATTCGTATTTGCCTATGACATGCTCCTGGGCAAAGCCACCTGATTTTGTACCACCATTTAAAATATATTTAGAAGGATCATATTTCGTATTAAATAAATAAAACATATACGATTGACTCAAGTTATCCTGACCAGACACGATCACCTTATCATACGAACTATCTATTTTTTGTGAATAAGCCAGTGCGTTTTGAAGACTATATTGGAAAGATCCTGAGTGAAAGCGTGGAAAATCTACAAAATAGCGCTGCGTCAATACCCCCGCTGAAACCGCAAATATCAACATACCTACAGTGATTCCAACTTTTTTATATATAGGTTTTTTCAATTGCAAAAACCCCTGTATCACACCCAGAGCAGTGCACACTTCAAGCCATGGTTGCACTGTATAAATTCGCATGGCATGCGGCACCTGAGTTGTGATTGCAGCAGGAATTATGGAAATGGCAAGCAGTGACAAAATAAGTGCTGCACTTTTTTGCTTTTTATCATTTCTCAAAAGCAACCATAGACCTAGTATGAGAAAAGGAAATTCCCATGTGTACATGAGCCCCATCCATGGCACTTTGTGATTTTCTTTTTCCTGCCCCATAAATAACCATGTGGGATTTGTGTGGGCCAAATACTGAGACACAAATACCCTGGCCCCTGCCACATATTTATTGTATATTGCACGATTGAAAATATTCTTCTCAGCTTGTGCCTTGCTATAAGATGCCTGACTTTCCATGAGCATAGGATGTTCTGAGGTAAATACATTTGTACCTGAAAATCTTAACATCCCCTCGGGTGAGGCCAAAGCAATTAGAGTAGGCAAAGCAATAATACATGCACATAGTAGCGATACCCCCACTGTTTTCCATTGTTTCATCAATTGCCTGTAATGCAGTATTAAAAATATTGCTATATAAAGGGGAACGACAATTTTTTGACTTTGATAAGATATGAACGCAAGAGACAAAAAACACAACGATACGAGTAGATGCTTTGGCTTTTGCAGCCTACTCCATATTAAAGATAGATATACTCCAAGGATGGTAAAAAGGAGAGCAAGATTTACCTCATGACCTAATCGAGAAATGTATATGTGCCATGGCGATATTGCCAATATTGCCATAGTGAGTAGACCAACAACAATTGAAATAGCTGGTTTTTTAACATTTATGCTAGTAGATATTTCTTTACCTATGAAGTATGAAAAAATGAGTACAAAAATTGAACATATCACAGAGGGCAAACGTACAGCAAATACTGATAATCCAAATATTTGCACAAAAGGTACAACTATATATACATATAAAGCAGGTCTCCAGTCGTCATAGGCACGCAGAAGCACTGGCAGATGATATCCGTACTCGTCTCTCCCGGTTTTGAGTATCGAATATGCGTTATAGCCTAAGGAAACTTCATCTAGTGAGCCAGACGGTGGTACGCGTGCAAGAGCATAAAGACGAAATATTGCACCCAGCAAGAGCAACATAAGAAATATATAAAAATATTTTCTTGCACCAAATTTTTTAAGAATCCATGTGTTCATATGTCGAAATACTCTTTACCTATCAGCAATTTGCATAGCAACTGTGCCGTTTTGATAGCGAATCGTTTTTTTATTTCCTGTAGGAATTTCTGAGGACGAACCTATAAACAGCGTCGTGCCATCTTTGTTTTCATTCTCCCAGTGTATAGGTCGAAATTCATATATATCAAATCTGTTTTTAACCTCGGCAAATCCTCCAGAAGAAGTACCACCCTCCGCTAGATATTTTTCGGGGTCATATTTGAGAAAAAAGAGAAAAAACATATGTGGCTGTTCAAGTTTTGTTGATACCACGATTTTTTTATACACACTTCGATACTCCTGCGTGTAACCAACTGCATCCTTATATCCATATTGCCAAAACTGGGAAAACTCGATATTTTGATGGATGAAATAAAGATCGAGATAATTTGCAATCATAAATATCCAGGTGATTGCAAAAAGTCCTACAGCTGAATATTTAACAGGAGTCGAACGCTTGCCGATGACCTGCCATGCCCTATATATTCCCATCGCGACAACAATCTGCAGCATCGGCAGTACCACAAGTGTTCTGATGGCATGTGGCAACTCAGTCGTAGGTGAGGCTGCTATGGGGGATATCAATATCCATCCTAAAACCACTTTTGATACCTTGCCTCCTGTACGTGTTGTAACATAGAGGCCGTAGAGGAGAAATGGCAGCTCCACAAGATACATGAGTGCAAATGCAGGCGCATGATGCCTGGCATTATCTCCACGGATAAATAGCCATCCCAGTGAAAAGTGTCTCAAGTATCCATCCAGTATAGTTTTTGCAAAAATAATTCTCCGATTGTTTGCAATCTCACCGATGATGTCGTGGGTCTTTTGGGCTACTTCCAATTTTTGCACCGATGGGGCCAGCAGCAATGTCTCATCTGCGATAGCACTGGTCCCACGAAGCCTGGTAAATGTCGTGGGACTTAAAAATACTGGCACTAGTGGTGTAACTGTGATGATTCCTACACAAATTGCCATCACGGTCTGCTTTTTGGAATGTTTCCATACCTCTTTCCAAAATGTCCACAACAGAAGACCTAGAAGCAGTGGGGCAAATATACGCTGACTATGATATGCATAGAGGCTGAGGGCAAAAAGAAATGCAGACACATACCAAAACCTATTCTGTTTTAATCCACGGAGGAAGAAATATACAGCCCATATGTTTATGCTTATGCCAATACCAGCCTCAAACGCTGCCCGACTAAACTGGAGATGCCATGGACTAATTGCCAACAGTAGAGCGCTTAATAGCGAAATATTTTCAACCGATTTCTCTGCTAGTTGACTATATGAAAGGATTTTTTTCGTCAGTACATAGGTGCCACATACAGCAAGTACCCCTACTATCGCAGCAGGAAGCCTAGTAGACCATGGTGATAGACCAAAAAGTGCAACAGATGGAACAGTTAAATATACATAAAGAGGCGGCTTGTAATCATCAAAAGAGCGGATAGATAAAGGTAAAAATGTCCCATACTCATCTCGTCCAGTTCTAGCTATGGAGTATGCATTATACCCAAGTGCAGTCTCGTCCCAATTGGGACTGATTGGGACAGCCCCAAGCTGCCAAAATCGCAATACTATGGCAATACCTAAAACTATTAATATTTTATAATATGTGTGGATACGTTTTTTCATATTTGAAATACGGATAGCACAGGCTCTCCATTGAGGAGCTTTATGGTATCAATATCTTTTGCTCCTTCTGGTTTATGAGATGGATTTACAATATACGTGACATTTGGTTTAAGCTCTGTTGGGGCACCACGCACAAACGTATATCTGCCAAAGCTTTGCACTTGGTAAAATCCAGCTGCGTCAAAATAGGATTTTTTCTCCGAGAGGTATGTAGCTGGATCGTATTTGCTATAAAAAAGTGTGTACATATAGGGTCTGCCTATGTCATCTGCCATAACTACTGGATCACTTTGCGTTCCCTTCGTTTTTAGAGCATGTAGTGCTTCTCGATAGCCCCACTGCCACTCAGCAGAATATGTTACCGGATAATATATAAGGTAATCGTGATAAAAATACGTAAAACCAAAAACATAACAAGTGGATATTCCAATAAATACTATATTTCTATATTTCTTACATTGCATTATTACTGTATATATTCCAAACGCTACAAATATTTGCCATACAGGAAGACTATTGAGAATCCTGAGTGCGTGTGGGGTTTCACGGGCAACCGCTGCTGGGATAATAGCCAACACTAGCCATGAGGTCAGCAATTTCGCTTGCGTAGGATAGATCCGAAACATCCAATAGAGTCCTATGAATAAAAAGATTGCTTCAAACAGGTACATTTGTCCAACACTTTGGGAAGAAAATTTGGGATTTCCATCCCCTCGTAAAAATAAGAACCATGGCTCAAAATTATCCAAATAATGCACAACATATGCCCTCAGATATCCCCATCTCCGGTTGTGTACGATCCCTGACCACCAGGTGTTTCCATCTGTGGCACTTCTTTGATTGGCCTCAATTACAATGCTAATATCTGAAAATATATTTACTTCCGCAAATCGTAGTCGAGCTTCTTTGGAGGTCAAGTGCGGAATAATGGGGAGCAATAAAATAATGCAAAATACAACACCAATACTAAAGTATTTCTTCTGTTTCATGATGGCTTTACGGGCATAAATAAGGAGCAATACACCCAAAAGCGGTGCTACGTAGCGACTACTATTAAAAGTGTAAATTGCACCAACAAATGGCACCCATGCATACAGCCATATCTTGGGACGTGTCAATGCTTTCAAGACAAAAATGACTCCAAGAACTATAAAAAATAGTGCGATATTTGCTTCAAAACCAGCTCGTGATATCTGTATGTGCCAGGGAGAAAGCGCAAGCACTGCTGCGCTTATGAGTGCAACCTTGGATGCTTCTTGCCAAGAGCGAAACAATTCTCGCACTAAAAAATATACAAGTAAAACCGTAGCAGTGCCAAAAAGCACCGACGGCAGTCTTACTGCTAGTTCATTTAGTCCAAATATTGCTACAAATGGTACTGTCAGATATATGGCTACGGGCGGCTTGTAGTCACCATATCCTACAAATGTATCCAGAGGCATAAATCTGCCGTGCTCGTCTTTGCCAGTCTTGAGGATAGAGTATGCATTGTATCCTATGGATACCTCATCCCATGATAAAGCGGGGGGATCACTTGTCACTTTCCATACACGCACGATACATGCAATGACAACTATACAAATAAGTACAATAAGTGAAATGTTATTTTTTGTTGACATACACACTCTGTTGTTCATCTATATGAAGAAGTCCCCCTATCACAAAAAGACTTGAAATAAATGCTATATGACTGTTGTTGAAATATCTACTGGTATACCAAACTGCCAATAGCACGATAGCATATATTATCCAAAACATTGAGATTGATGTTTTTTTAACAAGCGTTCGCATACCCATCGTAAGCACTCCACCACCGAGCAACAATTGCCATAGCGCAAATGGATAGTACGCGTGAATGTCTTTGATTATTCCCGCACCATAGAGCACCATACCCAGTCCATAACCAGATATTGGGTATCCCGTAGACACGTTACCAGAAAGATAAAAAACGACGCTATCCAAAAAAGCGCGAGCGTCCCACAAGAGAAATGGGATAACCAAAATCAAACTCGTTATTGCAGCAATCCCAAGCGTTCTTGTTGATTTTATAACTGATTTATTTTGTGCACTCCAAACTAATACAGCGTAGAGTGGTGCTGCAAACCAAACAGTCTGCTTGGTCATGACAGCAAGCCCAAATACAATCGCAGATAGTGCATACTTTTTATATTTTATTAATACTATCGCACCAAGTAACCACCCCAGCGCCACAGCATCACTCCTGCCTTCGATAAAATAATTAACGCTTGCTGGTGAAAGTGCAAGCAGAATCATAGCAGTCATCCCAAGAGCTTTTTCTCTAAAAAGCTTGTACACACAGTACAGGGCAACTATTTGAACGAGCATAAGCGCCATACGACCATCAAAAAACCCAAACAGCTTGTTTGCAACTCCATACACAGGAAGCTTAGATAACAAATACCAAGGAGGCATTACAAAGTGATACAGCGCAGGATTTGTAGCAGGCTTGCCCATTTCATCGTAATGAAAACTTTCTACAGGAGTCCCAAAATACGACTCTTTATATGGATTTTTACCTTTTACAATATACCGAATTGCGGCCTCCTGCTGCAGGATGATGTCATGGACACCCCACACAGGGGCGGTATTGTGTCTATCTACGATTGCTGTGAGCATCACTCCGCCCAAGGAGATACTCAGAATCACTACCGGCAAAGCCACCTGAATAAAATGAAAGTATTTATATTTATCAGACATATTTGTCAATAAATTGAGAAGAATGTTTACACAATTGAGGAGGAAAAATATTCCAAAAAGCCAATAGGGTGTTCCTTCTATGGGTAGTATGCGGTACCCCATTACCAGAGGAATTGATAGGGCAAATAGGATAACGGCATTTATAAGCCAAAAATATTTCATTTTGTGCTCTTATTGTACCTTACTTTTTAATATTTTGGAAAACTTCAGGCTTTAGTAGCTCAGTTTTCACTTGTAGTACAATAGGTATATAAAATGGATACAAAAGCCACATTGCTATCGCTCCTCACACTAGTATTCGTATGGGTAATTTTTTTCTACAAAACTATCTTTTTTGGAAATGTGCCTTTTGCAGGTGATTTACTCATTGCCGAATATAAACCTTGGAGACTCGGATCGTATTTAGGCTACCAACCTGGAGCATATCCACACAAAGCCCAGTATTTTGATGTCGTTCGAGAGCTCTATCCATGGAGACAATTTGTGGTCGAGCGCTGGAAATCAGGACACGTGCCCCTCTGGAATCCGTACAACTTTTCTGGCCAACCACTTCTTGCCAATCATCAATCAGCGGCACTGTATCCTTTCAATATTTTGTACTATGTTACAACCCTTCCCATAGGCTGGTCTATACAAGTTATACTCCAGCCTCTTTTGACAAGCTTATTCACTTTTCTTTACGCCCGAAGCATAGGACTCAAGCGCCTCACTGCTCTATTTGCCTCCATCTCATATGGCTACTGTCTCTATATGAGCACATTTTTGGAGTACAACACCATGGGCCACACGATCGCTTTTTTACCTCTTATCCTTTTTGCTATAGAGAAGATAGTGAAAAGAAAAATTTATAGCTATCCGCTACTCATAACTGCTTTAGTGTATACGGCTCTAGCAGGACATATACAACTGTATGGGCTTAGCATTTTTACCAGTGTGACATATGCTGGTATACGTTTATTCAACAATAAAAAATCACTTATCTATATAGGCTGTTGCTATGCTCTATCAATGTGCATAGTAGCGCCACAACTTTTTCCTACCATAGAACTCATTGGCCATGCAGCTAGATCAAATCACTCGCCTGAAGATGTCATAACAATGCTTCTTATACAACCCAAACAACTTCTCATGTATATTTCTCAAGATATTTTTGGAAATCCTGCCTCGAGAAACTATTTTTTTAACGATTCTTATCCAGCCAAGTCCATGTATATGGGTATCGTAGGACTTATCTTTGCGGTAAGTGCGTATTTTCAAAAGCACAAGAATGTACAACTAAAATTATTTCTTGTTTCCATACCATTTTTACTACTCACCACAACACGAAACCCGATGTCAGAACTCATCATCAAATTGCAAATACCACTCTTTGCCAGCAGTAACCCTGGAAATTCCATATTTCTACTCAGCTTTCTTATCAGCATAACTGCAGGCTGGGGCATGCAGTCGTGGCTACACACAAAGGGGAACATGTTGAAATATTCCATGATAACACTTGGAGTAATTTCTACACTTTTTGTTTTGCAAAAAATTCACCTGCTTGAAGTCAAATCAAACGCGATTATATATGCTGGTGCGTGTGCACTTCTTTTATCTTTTGCCTTTTGGGTACGACAAAAAATTGAGAGACTTGCTCTAATATTATCCATATTTTGCATAGCTTTAACATCTGCAGACCTTTGGTATCATTTTCAAAAATTCAATCCCTTTGTACCCACATCACTTTTTTATCCGCAAACATCTGTAGGCAATTGGCTTTTAGAAAATGCAGGATATGCCAGAGCCTGGGGGTATGGAAGTGCTTACATCGAAGCCAACTTTGCCACGCAAATGCATTATTACTCACCTGACGGCACCGATCCGCTTTACCCAAAATGGTATGGTCAGCTTATCAATGGAGCCAAAAACTCTACTGTACTTTCCCTGTTTGACCGAACAAATAGATCTGATGCACAGATTCCAGCAGGCTTTGGAGACGATGATTTCAAATCAAATATGTCCAGACTACGCATGATGGATATGTGGTCAGTGCAGTATTTTCTCAACCGTGTAGAAAATGGCATATCGCCACTCTCTGCCTATCCTGATAGATTCACGGAGGCTGAAATATTGGGCAATTGGGAAATATACAACAACACAAAAGCGACGCCTAGAACATATATTGTGGGGCAAGTTACACTTGCCTCAGGCTATGAAAAGGTAGCAAAAATACTGTACGCGCCCTCATATGATTACCATATAGATACAATAGTGGATGAAAAACGTAGTGATCTTGCGCTAAATGCGAATACTGGAGAAGCAAATATCGAGAGCTATACTCCTAATAAGGTACAGATTAAAACCTCTACAAATGGAAAAGCGCTACTCATACTCACAGATACGTTTTACCCAGGCTGGATAGCCACAAATCAAAACCAAAAGGCACTAGACATATTGCAGGTAAATGTTGCGCAACGAGGAATTTTGATTGATCAAAATACAAGCAATGTAACTCTTTCTTATAATCCGTTATCATGGAACATTGGGATATATCTCAGCACACTTACTCTCATGTTGCTTGTCGTAATATATCCTATTTATATACTACACAAAAACAATTAGCATTAGGGCTTTTCAACTTTTTTTGCTATAAAAATCATATTGTCGTGCGAGGGAATATATATAGGAAAGGATGCGACTCCTATAGCTCGACACAGCTTCATAAGCACAGCGGCGATCTTACTTTCTCCAGTCGTTTGGGCTAAATGCAGCACATATTCGACACTCAGCCATTTGCCCACGCTAAATACCTTTACGGGTTCAAATCCTGCCTCCCTTAGGAGTGCAGCCATCAGATCCCTATGAAAGAAAAAGAGGTGTTGTGGGGGTATATAAAATGTCCACCTACGTTTTAAGATCCTTGGCAATAAACTACGACTGTCTCCTGTAGCTATCATGGTGTATCCTCCAGGCTTTAAAAGCGCATTAATCTGCTTTAATGCAGCCCTGGGGTCCCCTAGGTGCTCAAATACATCTAGAAGTGATACAACATCCATGGATCCTGAACTAAAACTGGTTTCATCAAGCCTACCCATTTGTACCTTTTTTTTACCCAATAATTTCTGCGCTTGACTCCCAGCGTGTGCCGAAGGCTCTATGCCGTAGGGATCAAACCCGCGAGCTTTTGCTAATTCCATAAAGTAGCCATATGCGCACCCAACATCCAATAATTTTCCGGCAGATACAACCCGGACAAGCTCATCTAAGACATGAGACATGTTTTTTACAATAAGAGGCTTATCTCTCCCATAATCCACATATGCGACCTTATTTGTCTCACCAGAAAAATAACCTTTAACGTAATACTCCTCTACAAACTGCTCATAGGGAATACCAAGCTGTGTCTGACCCAGACCACATACAGGACACACGTAGATGGCAAAGCCATTTTTATCTATGAAGTGATTTGATTTGGATTTACAAAAATAACAGACCATAAGTGTCTATTTTGCAAGAAATATAGAGGTGTCGTCAATTGCCCAAAATTGCACTACAGATCTCCTCGCTTTTATAATATGAGGCATTAAAAAGATCGCTTTTACAAAGCCACCGATTATGGATACATCTCTTTTTTTTAGCGCCTGAAATATAGTACGTGGTATATTTGCTATATGTTCGATTATTAAATTTCTAGCTGTAACATTTTTCCATATGAATATAAAGTGATTTCGCCAGTCAATCTGACGCACAAATGACTTAGAAAACTGAGTTTGAATTGCTCCATGCTCATGATAGTGATTGACGATGCTTTTCGGCTCAAATAGTATCCTGTATCCTGCTTTTAGTGCACGGTAAGATAAATCTATATCCTCCCAATAAAACGGGCTGTATAGTACATCCATGCCTCCAAGCTTTTCCCAAATATCCTTACGAAATGCACCACTTCCTCCAGACACCCAGGCGGTATCTGACGCATCAACTTCACCCCTTCTGTGATGAAGAAATCCAAATTTCCACTCCGCTATACCTCTCCCTCTTAGGTGAATTTGACCATTTTCAACACTTTTATCCATACAGCCTACCGCAAAAATATTTTCATCAGTAAAATGATTGAGAAGTGGCGCCAAGAACCCTTTTTGCGGTTCAACATCTGTATTGAGAAGTATGATGACATCGCCAAAAGCTGCCTTAACACCTGCATTGACGGCACCAGCAAATCCTACTTGGCGCTTATGCGATACCAGCGTAATTTTGGGAAAAAAATCTTTTATATATTTCCCGCTATCATCTGTACTGCCATCATCTACTATGATAATTTCACCTTTGTCCACGGCATCTACAATATGCGCCAGATGCTTTTCTAATAAATGTTTTCCATTAAAATTTGGAATGACTATAGATACAGTGTGTTCTTTCATACGATTCTCAACTTTTTGCTAAAATAACCCATCATGATAGATAAATCGAACAGTGTGATCACCTGGCTGCAAAAGGAGGCCACTATATATATAGTTTACACGGATTAGCTCAGCGGTATACCCATCAACCGTGACATGCCATCCGGGAGCAAAACGTTTAGTAAAAACGATAAGTCTTGGCACAACTACCTTAGCTTGTGTAATCATATCTCCTTGTTTTTCCGACACCACGCTCATTTGCTCTTCAGGTGCTAGTGGCGCCTGACTTACGGCAAGATTACCTTCTACAACTACTGACTGCCCAAGAATAAAGTTCTTATCATGCAGCGCTTCTATTTGTTTTTGAGAAGTACCTGCGACAATTATATTTGTAGCTATATATGCTTGTGGAACACTCGTACGACGCTTGTATAACTTTGTCTTTCCCTCCGAAATAATAGTTTCAAAATTAGAATTATTAATATCTGCTAGCGATACAACATAATTAACTCCTGAAATCCCTACAAGAGGTGAATCCATACTATTTGCTCGAACTATACGGTTAAATCCAAACGGTTTTGCAATATTTGGCTCTTTTCTATCAAGCGCTGCAATAAATTCCATATATCGCTCGTCTATAAATGGGTCATATCCATCTAGTGAGCTTACACCGTAATATGAAGCTGCATTTGGAGGAAAAAGTTCATCGTTGAGCGATAATACCCTCGATGCATCTGGTTGATTTTGCAAATAGGTAATAATTTGGGACTTTGGATAAAAGTATACTTTATCAGAAAATGGTGTAAATTTTATAAAAAATCTATACAGATCTATAAAACTTAGCAATAGTAGACATATGATAAATGCTTTCTGCATACCCTTTCGCTTTATATATAACAATATGATGCAAAAAGATACCAGAAATAACGTGGTGGAATAAAAAAGATTGCGCTGAGTACTTATCGCTGATTCAGGTGGAACTGGCATAAATGCTAGCGGTGTATGCAAATTAAGCCAGAGAACACAAAGAATAATCATGATTGATCCTATCGCTACATATATCTTCTTTATATCAATAGACGCTTGCAGAACTGTAGATAATCCTTTCATCGCAAGCATAATCAGGGAAAAATCTATAAGCACTAGTAGACGCGTGGGTTGCATAGCACCAATAATCGGCAAGCGAAGTCTAAACATAAACTGAGATACTGGGTTATCTGTGGCGCATATGAATGCGACGAAAAAAATACTAAACCAAAATTTTGTATTCCATTTGCCAGAAAGTCCACCTATGACTGCAAAAATTATCCCAACAACACCCACATACCCTATCATTTCTCCATAATTCCACACGCCCCAATAATTTAACGTAGCTGGATTGCCGAAATAATCTGGTACGAAAAACATCAATAAGTGCGAAAGTGGGATAAACCAGCCATCTACTGGAGTAGTTGAATATTCAGTCATCCTACTACTACTCAAAACATGAATAATTTGCGGATATACCAGTGTTACGCCAATGCCTCCTGCAATACTCGCAAAAAGAATAATACGCATCAGTATTCCCCAGCGCTTTTGCTCTAAACTGCGTGCAACTACATACAAAGCAGACAATCCAATTGTGTACAAGGATATTTGTAAATGACCAGCCAAAAGGGTGAGAAGCCAACTAGTTACCAAGAGTACATACCAATATTTATTGTCTGCTTCAGCGTTTTTTGAACGTAATAATTTTTCTATAGCAAATAATGTAAATCCTAACCAGCAAATTACATGCCCTATGGTACCCCATGTAAACCATGCAACCTGAAAACCACAAAACGCCCAGAGCAAGCCAGAAAGAAGGCCAATCCACATAGTAGCACCACGCATGCGGAGAAAAAGATACATACCCACAATTGATAAAATAGGCTGTAGTATGACAAGCGCAATCCATGCATTCTCAAAATCTAGTATCCAAAAAAATATATTAAATGGATATAGGGCACCTGACTGAGGATTACCCAGAAGTGGAGCACCACTAAACTCATATGCATTCCAAAATGGCACACGTCCTTGCTTCCACTGCTCTATCGCGTTTTTTCTCCACGGGATCTGCTGGCGCACAGGATCTGAGATAAGGAAATTTTTAAATGGCACACCCCTGGGGAATTCATTTGCAAACACATCTCGCCAAGGGTGATATAGTCCGACGAGTGCATCTGTTGGTACCGGAATTTTTCCATGAAACCAAAATGATTGAAAAAATATACACAATATTACGCCTATAAATATACTAGGAATAAATATTTTTTTCATAGAATTATCTGCTCGAGTATTTCATTTGCACGTTTGGCAAACTTCTCTTGACTAAAATCTCTTGATCGTAGCGCTGCGTTTTGTTTGATCTCTTGTGATTTTTGATCATTTGCTAATAAAACAGCTTCCGTCTTTTGTACTAAATCTTCTATATCAGACCAGAGGAAGCCATTCAAACCACTTTGAATGATTTCAATAGGACCTCCTGAATTGTGTGCTAACACTATACACCTATGCGCCATAGCTTCCACTATGGAAATACCAAAATGTTCCTGCACCTCAGGATGATTCGTAACATCCGTACCATATCCTGCTCCATGCCAATAGCACAAAGAATCTGTATATAATTTTTTCACAACATCGCTTGGTGCATTCTCATAGAAAAATATTGGCATCCCCACTGATTGCTTTTTAAGTGCCGCTACGTATTTTTGATCTTCAGCTCGCACACCGCCTGCCAAATGTAGTGAAAAATTCTTATGCGTTTTTACAAACTTTTTAAAGGCTTCTATCAGAGTATCTTGAGATTTTCGTATGCCTGCGTTGGAAAATCTCCCCACAGAGAGAATTTGATTTTTCTTTTTGGGAATTGCTGAGCTACCTGACTGATATACAGGAGGATACAGTACTTCTGAGTTTCGATCGGACCACATATCAGTGTATTTTTTTGTAAATTGAGAATTGACGATGATCGTATCAAATCTTCGTAATTTAACTTTTTCAACAAATGTAAGGGATGGTCTTGCGATAGGAGCCTGCACATGAAGGATATTGTGACGCGCAAATGATGTAGGAATGCTCCCATCTGATAAAAACACAATGAGATCATATGCTTTGCTTGAGTTTAATTTTGACAGAAAAGATTTCTGAGTAAAAATGTTTTTTACAATATGAATATTTTTAAAGAATATACCAAATTTCTGCTCAGCCTTTTCAAGAAGTGTACTATCTTCCCAAAAAACAGATACGTCGTGTTTGTCAGACCAAGATTTAGCAAGAGATAGCATGTACAACTCACCACCACTGAGCGTATCAAAATATGGATTAACGATACCTATTTTCATATAGTTTTTTCATACTAACTCCAAAAATCAGTATATAAAGCACTAAACTTATACCTAGGGCTATCGAAAAATTAGTGGGGGTGTAGCTTAAGTGCACATAACTATCTCCAGAAGGAATTGAGACGGCTTGAAAGGCGTAATTAGCTCGAAATATTTCTGTTGGATTTCCACCAATTGTTGCTTTCCAACCTGGATCAAATACACTTGATAAAAATACGAACTGTGGAGATTGAGATTCAACCCTTAGTCGCAAGGTATTTTGTGTTATAGATTCTATAGACACCGTGCCGTCAGAGGCCACTGGGTCGACTGCAGGCTTTTTTTCAAGAGTAATCATCTCACGTAATTTTGTCGCATTTTGTAAAATTGTTTGAATATTCTCATCATCATCAACTGCGACTTTGTACTTAGATACTAAAAATGCTCGATCAAAAGCTTTGGCATTTTCATATACTTCATAATGCTCATCTGAATATTTCAGGCCATACCAACTATACCACCAGTATGGGTATGCCCAAGAATTTCTGCCATCAGATTTCCGAGCAATCAGGTATTTCACACCCAAAAGTTGCGTAACCGGCTCCGAATATTCTGTTATTTTTGGAAACTGCACAACTGATCGCTCAGGGGGCACAATAGACTCATACGTAAGAGCCTGCATAAATTCTCCATATCGTTTTTGATAGACTGCGTCATATCCCTCTAGCGTTGGCAGCTTGTACATATTTGCAAACTCTCCTCCATAATTTCCCATGGCACGAGAGTTTCCGATATTTTGGCTAGCAAAGGTCGCTACTTTTGTGTCTGGATAGACATATGCCGCAGGATCTGCTGGCATCCATTTGGTGGCAAATCGAAGCATCTCAAAACTTGCTACAACAATAATTCCAATAGCAAATGTCTTACGTGGAAATCTTGTTGTCGCAACGACTATGGTACAAATTGATAGAACAATACCAATTCCCAATGGCAACAGCATGTTGCGGGTAAATGTACTCAGGTGTTCCATCTGAGCGCCACCCTCTTCAATTCCATTAAAAAACCATCCCGCCCCACCTGCGAGACGTATGAGCACTAATATACTTATAAATAGGATTGAAACACTTATAATTATTCGACTATTGGCCGCTTTTCCGAGCATATACTCTAAGCCGTACCCAGAAAGCACACTCAAGCTAAAACTAGCTAAAACTACTATTCGGGAAGCGGCACTGGTTGACAACACAGGAATTTTCAGCGCATACACAAGATCAATGAGCGGTGACTGAAATGCCATTAATATAGATATGACAACGAGCAATATCATAAATATTTTCGGCCTATTTGTTTTTGAAAATAATCCTAATATGGCAAACAGGAGTGCCCCAACGCCTACAAAACT
>CAZPNL010000001.1:0-92238 GCA_964588145.1 uncultured Gammaproteobacteria bacterium | reverse complement strand
TAAATGGTACAAGCACAGGAAATTCTTTTTTCAATGGTGGAAATGTAGGGATAGGCACAAGTACTCCAAGCGCACAATTTGAGGTTGCTGGAAAAATTCCAACATCTCCAATTGGATCCACATCAACCGATAGCTCCCCAATCAATATCGTTACACAGGGTAATTATGCGTATATAATTAATTTTACTGCAAGCTCAATGCAAGTAATAGATGTAAGCAATCCAAGTAGTCCACTCGTATTATCAACAGCAACTACAAGCGCTTCACCAATAAGAGTTTATGTCTATGGAAAATTTGCATATATTATAACCCTAACAAACACATTACAAATATTTGATATTAGTAATCCCAAATCACCCACCCTCACAGGATCTAAAGCGCTAAATGCAACCCCACATTTTATATATGTCAAAAATCAATATGCATATATTACTTCAGATACACTCCAAATTTTTGATATAAGTAATCCAGCAAATATTACCCTAATTTCATCAATAGGAACCGGATTGAATGCACAAGGATTATATATCCAAGATAAATATGCATACATAGCTAATATGAATGGTGCACTAGAGGTATTTGACATATCAAATCCTCATTTCCCAATCTCAGTTTCTTCATTATCCTTACATTCTCCATTTAATATATATGTACAAGGCAGATACGCATATGTAATAAATTTTAATTCAAATACTATACAAGTTATAGATATAAGCAATCCACAAGCTCCATCAATCATATCTTCAATATCAAGCACCTATTCACCGTATACAATTACTGCAGAAGGAAAATATGTATACGTTCTTTCGCGTAGCGCATTTGTTGCCGCTTCATTCCAAGTAATTGATATATCTAATCCAGCTTCGTTAGTAGAGATTGGAAATATACCTTTTATTGAAGAATATTATAGCTTCGCAATAACTGGCAGGTTTGCTCAGTTACTGAATTATTCTGATGGGAATTTAGAAACATACGATCTGGGTGGCTCATATCTCCAACAGCTTGAAGCAGGTAGTTTATATACGTACAAAGCTTCTATTCTGAATAATATATATATTGGAAACGATTTAAACGTAAATGGAAGTGGAAATTTCACTCAGGGAATTCAATTAAACGGATCACTATCCATTTCTGCTACAAACGGAGGATCTCTTGTAAATATTCAAGGCGCTTCAACCGGTAAAGCTTTAACAATTTATAACCAACTAGGAAATCAAGATATTATAAGTGCCTCTTCATCAGGCATTACCAAATTTACTATAAACTACAATGGAAATGTAGGGATTGGCACAGCAAACCCTCAAACAAAACTAGATGTACAAGGAGACACCAGCATTACTGGAAACACAAGCATACAAAATGGAGGACTGAATATCTCAACGTCCTCTGCAGCGATAAATCTATATAAAAATAATGCTTCTAATACTGCCAGCTATTGGAGTTCTTTAAGCACAGGTGGAACTGCCAGATTTGCACATACATCTGTTATTATGAATGGAAAAATATATTCATGGGGAGGTTTTGCAGGAAGTAATTTAAATTCTTTAGATATTTATGACATTGCAAGCAATTCGTGGTCTACTGGCACAACAGGAGGCACGGCTAGATATGGACACACAGCAGTACCTTATAATGGAAAAATATATTATTGGGGTGGTACAAATGGAGGAAATTTAAATACAGTAGATATATATGATACAGCAACTAACTCATGGTCTACAGGCACTTCTGGTGGTACGGCTCGCGAAAGACACAGCGCTAGTTTATACAATGGGAATATTTACTACTGGGGTGGTCTAAATATCGCAACACCGCTAAATACCATAGATATATATAACATCGATACAGATACTTGGTCGACTGGTCAAATTGGAGGCACTGCCCGATTCTCTCATAGCTCGATTGTATATAACGACAAAATATATTTTTGGGGAGGTTCAGATGGAAGCAACTTAAATACAATGGATATTTACCATATTTCCCAAAACACTTGGACAACTGGAACAGCAGGAGGCACAGCCAGAAGAGAACAGACAGCAAATTTATATAATAACAAAATATATTTTTGGGGTGGAATGGATATAACAACCTATACAGGTACAATGGATATATTTGATCTATCAAATAATCAATGGTCTACTGGTCCTTCTACAACAGCTAAAACTGGTCATACTTCTATAATCCACAATGGAAAAATATATACATGGGGAGGCTATAATGGTACCTACCACAACGCACTCAATGTTTTTGATATTGGAGATAAACAATCAATATTTAACATATATGAAAACGGACAAACCATGCTTTCTTTCAAAACAAATGCCACCCTTAGCCTTGATTATGGGAAATTAAATATTTTAGGAGGCAATGTTGGCATCGGCACAGCCTCAGCTTCAGCAGGACTACATACTGAGTCAAATAGTGCAGCTTCAGCATCGGCCCTCTTTGTCAACACAAGTCCCACCAACACTGCAGATGGTATAGGTATCAAGCTAGGCTGTACTACCACAAACTGTGGCACAGGCAACTACTTTGCTACATTTATGGATGGAGGAGGCAGAATTTTTGGAAAAATCCAGAGTACTGCCTCAGAGGGTATCACCTACTCCTCTACTGGCATTGACTTTGCTGAGTATTTTACCAAGCAAGATGGTGTAGAGTTTGAAACTGGAGATGTAGTCATAACTGGTCCCTCTGGATCCATCAAGTCTACAGCTCCATATGATAATAGGATGCTTGGAGTAGTCTCTGATAGTCCTGCATTTAAAGGAGGAGTAGAAGGACCAGATAAGGTATTGGTAGCTCTCGTAGGACAAGTACCTGTCAAGATTGATCCCTCCTCCCCTGCTATATATCGTGGTGACGCACTCACTTCAAGCACAAATATTGGTCTGGCCATGAAAGCCACAGGAGCTGGAACAGTCTTAGGTTCAGCTCTAGAAGACTGGATTCCAGGATCAAATCAAAAAACAATTCTTGCAAAAATAAATGTAGGATATGCAGATTCCAATAGTCAACTCACAAGTACTGGAGATATCAACATAAGTGAAACTGGATCTGGAGAATTCCAAATAACGAAAGCTGGTACTCCAGTCACAAATACCACACTTGCCAACACAGGTTGGTTTGGATCTATACAGTCTGGACTCCTCCAGGCACAAAAGGTACTGAGCAGTTTTGTCAGAACTGAAAAGATTGAGGCAGATGTAGTCCTTACTCCCCTGGCAGAAGCCCAAGTAGTCAAGACAAATCTATTGAAGCCACTTACAGCTCAATCCAAAGGAATTTCTATCGCACTATCAGATACGCAGTCACTTTCAGTCACAAATGAAGCTGGCACAACATCAGCAACGTTTGATTCACACGGCAATGCCACCCTTGCGGGAATCCTAACCAGTCAACAGATACAAACCGGATCAGTACTTGGTCAACAGGCAAGCTTTAGTGGCCAACTCTATGGTGATAAGATAGTGACACGATTTGGAGATCTAGATAGCAAGCTATCTGAATTGACCTCAAAACTTTCTACCCCTATTCTCCCTGTCGTATTACCGCAAACCACGAGCTCTCCAAGTGCTGATTTCCATTCAGTCTTGGGTCTCAATGACACCGCTATGCAATCAGGCACCAATGTGACTATTGATAAAGATGTATACCTCAGAAGTAATCTCATAACGCTTGGGCAAAGCAGACTTGGTGACACAAACATCGCAGGCACTCTCCTCATAGACGTTGACTACACGATCACCGGTACCGGTATCACCAGTCTGACCGGTCCCATGAGACTCAATGCCAATGGCATGTTTGGCATAGAGCTCGTCAATAGCAAAGTCACGATAGATACCGCAGGCAATCTCATGACCAAAGCAAACATTACTGCAGAAGGCAGCATTCACTCCCCTACGGGTACCTTTGAATCACTTACAATTGCTCAACCGGGCATAGTACTCGCTACCACAAGCGCTCAACTCGCTACAATTGGCACAGCCACTCTAAAAGCAAACGAGTTATCAGCCAGCATATCTGCCCAGGTACATCCTGATTCATATGTCTTTATCACGCCAAATACTTCAATACAAAGCACATTATCGGTTACACAAAAAGTTGAGGGTGCATTTATCGTCACCATAGGAAAGGCAGAACCTACAGATATCAAATTTCAATGGTGGGCAGTACAAGCGAGGTAAAAAAACCAAGGACGAAGAACCAAAAACTTTTGATCCAGATCAAAGAATATAGATTTGTGATTTTTTTGTAATTTGTAATTTGTAATTTGTTTGAAATTATGGATTTGTGATTTTGGATGTAAAACCTACTCCCTGTTTTGTCATTTGACATTTGAATTTTGGATTTCCCATTTGATCTCTTTACACCAATAAATTTCTATCCTACTATAACCCCATACATGAGTGAGTCACTCAATAACAAATTAAACAAAATACGATCTATCATTTTAGCTGTAGTATTCGGCTTAATTCCCCTTGTTTTTCTCCCACTTACACAAGACTTTTACGATACCAACAAGTGGATGTTGCTGCTTGTTTCTGCATTAATTTTATTCATACTTTGGACTATCCAAATGATCATTTCTAAATCTTTCTCCTTGTCTTGGGGTGGGTCTTCTATAGGGTTTATTGCAATGTTTCTTTCTCTTACTTTAAGCACACTCATATCCTCCCCCAACAAAGTCGAGGCTCTCCTAGCTCCTTTTGGCGTCATCACGTATTTGGCACTCACTATAATATTTGTTGCCAGATTTAATATTTTGGATCTTTCTGGAAAAAAAATACTAAAAATCGCATTTTTAGGATCTACAGGTGTCATATCCCTTATTACGATCTACCAATTTTTTGGCGTTGGCAAAATCATGTTTCCATCTGTCACATATTTAGCTGATGAAGCATGGACGCCCACAGGCTCTAGTTTTGCACTCCTGTCATTACTCTTCATAAGTCTTCCGCTTGCCATTGATTGGCTAGTAAAAAGTATTAAATCTCGTCATGAAGGTACAATTGCAGTGTTATCTATCGTAGTTATACTACTTACAATTGGCACTCTGCTGACGCTGATAAAAATAGTCCCACAACTTGGTCAACTCATGCTTCCCTTTTCACAAGGCTGGGCTATAGCTCTAGAGGTATTCAAAAATCCTGCTCGAGCACTTTTTGGCGTTGGACCAGAAAGCTTTATTTCTGCTTTTACTGCTGGTCGCAACCAAGCAGTAAACATAACTCCGCTTTGGAATATTCGCTTTGTCACCAGTTCAAGCCTGCTCCTGCATACGATGGCTACTACAGGTATCTTTGGCACCATAGCTATCCTCTTTTTTCTCAAGTCACTCTTTCCAGGCATCCCCAAATCAGGGGTAGATTTTAGCCTGTATATTGCACTAATTATAGCTATTGCATTTCCCCCTACATTTGTATTTATCGCGGCAGTTGCAGTTCTGTTACTTCTAAAAGAAGACAGTCTTGGTCGTGGTATCGAAAAGCCTTTGACTGGCCGCCTCACTTTTCTAAAATTTCTTACGCCAATTATGGTAATTCTCATAAGTGTTGCTTCGACCTACAGCCTTATACGCCTCTATAATGCTGAACTTACCTTTTTTCAGTCACTTATTGCCTTACAAAACAACAATGGCACCCAAACCTACAATCTCCAAATCAAGGCTCTTGAACAAAATCCATATCTGACTCGATATAGACTCGCATATAGTCAAACCAACTTAGCTCTAGCAAATGCCCTCGCACAAACTGCCCAAACAAATGGCGCATCAGGAATCAGTGACACAGATAGGCAAACGATAAGTGCACTCATCCAACAAGCTATCAGGGAAGCAAAAATTGCCGTCAACCTAGCACCCGAAAATGTCCTTGCATGGGAAAACCTTGCACGCATATATCAAAACCTCATAAATGTTGCCAGCGGCAGTGACCAATGGGCAGTAGCAGCATGGCAACGAGCGGTTCAACTTGACCCAAGTAACCCCATGACCCGCATATCTCTCGGTGGTATATACCTACAGGTCAATGATCTAGATGCGGCCACACTCCAGTTTCAAAACGCAGCAGTCCTCAAGCCCGATTGGGCTAACTCTCATTACAATCTTGCGTATGCTTACAATCAAAAAAAAGAGTATTACAAAGCAGCTACTGAACTGACGCAAACGCTTTCACAATTGCCAGCCTCCAGTACGGATAGGCAAAGAGTTATGACAGAACTCGATACAGTCAAAAAAAACCTTAAGCCCAACGAGCTTGCCCAGCTCGAAGGGAAACCACCACCAGCTGCTTTAGGCGCTGATAGTACTATTACCCAACCAAATTCGCCCGCTAATCAAACACTTCCTGTCATAACTCCCAAGATTCAACTGCCCAAAGAGAGTTCCCCAGCCTCCACGGTTGGCCCAGCACCCACAAAGACACTCATCCAATAGATGTAGATCTCCTACCCATACCCCTTTATAACAAGTAAATCTTATAACACGATTGAAATTAACAAATTTATATACCAATTATTTAAAATTTAATTTGACTATGAGCTTAAATATATAAGGACAATTCTCTCAGAATTGAGTAACAAGATCATAAATCCTAGGCTCGAAGAAATCGTATCAATAGACATCAAATATCATCAAATAGGATAAAAATAGTAGGATTAGCCTCAAAACTACTGTTTGAGTCTCCCCCATGCAGCACCAGCGAAGATGAAGCAATATAGCACAAGTCCCATAAAGAAGCCTTTTAACGCGAATACAGGACCTTTCTCTGCAGACATAAAACCCAAAAATTTTCTTATCAGGAGTAGATGCACAAGAAAACACCCAGCAAACAGATAATATTGCCAAAGTGACACATGGTAGAAGATACTCGATACTGAGTTGCCTGAAGCCAGTATCACAGGTAGTGCCGGCAGACTGATAAGACTTATAAGTCCAAATACCACTGTCCCCACCCCTGTCACAGATGTGAGTGCTTCCTGTAGTGTGGTTGCCACTGGGTCAAATTTCTTGCGCTTCTGATACAATTTCGTCCAATGATATGCACGAAGAAAATATTTTTTGGCAATCGGCCAAAATGTTTCAAACTCGTGCCGCACACGTACATTTGGCGCAAATATGATGGCATAGCGTCTGGCTATTCTATAGGTCAATTCTATATCTTCCACCAGTGCAGCGTTATAACTCTCGTCAAATCCCCCTAGTCGCATAAACACTGATTTTTTGATACTTGCGATACGAGTACTAAAGAGAAAGTAGTATCCGCTTTTGTCTCGCTCATTAATCCAGTAACTCCAGTCACGTAGCGCTTTAAAGTTAGGGAAAAATGAGTAACTTTTTTGTTCTTTTACCCACACACCCGTCAACGCCACCACATCTGGGTCTTCAATGAAGATTTTTGCCAAATTATGGAGAGTATCCGGGAATAACTCCACATCGCTATCCAAAAATACGATAAACTTGCCCTTTGCCAACTTTGCCCCCCTATTACGTGCCACGGCAGGACCCGCATTTGTCTGTCTATGTATCCGCAGTTGTACTTTTTTTCCCTTCACCATCCGCCGAATAGCCTTTTCATCAATATGCTCATTAGACCCATCGTCAACAACAATAACCTCAACAGATGGAGATTTTTTACTTGTCAGAATTGACCGTAGGAGCCTAGGAAGCTCCAAGACATCATTGTGATACGGGATAACAATAGATAAAAAGGGTCGCATACTAAAATTTTTAATTGGAATATTGTTCCATTGTTAAATTGTTTCATTGTTACATGTATACCTCCGTAATTTCAATAACAATGGAGCAATGGAACAATAAAACTACATTTTAGAAAGGATCTTGTGGGCAGAATTGATAATGTATGATTGATTTTTTTTAGTTAATGCGGGATAGATTGGGAGGCGCACAAGTGTACTAAATACATTTTCCGTGACAGGAAGTTGCCCTCGATCTCCATGCAGCTTCTTCCCATAAGTACTCGAATGAAGCGGGACATAGTGATAAGCCACATCTATGCCTTTTTTACGCATTTCCTGTAAAAATACATTGCGATGCTCCACCTTATGAAATTTAATCCCATATATATGCCAATTTGGCCTCGTTCCAGGGGAAACACGCGGAAGAACGAGAAGTGTAGAATACTTTTTAAGCGCCTTTGAGTAAGCTGCAGCAATGACAGCTCGCTTTTTATTGATTTTCCCCACTATTTTAACCTGAGCCAAAAGGATTGCTGCCAATATATCTGCTAAAAAGTAACTCGTTCCATGTCCTACCCAGCTGTACCGGTCAACCAATCCATCTAGATACGCCTTACGATTTGTACCATTTGCTCTATATATCTCCATTTTATCTACCAGATCCTTACGGTTTGTAAGCACCACTCCACCTTCGCCACAACTGATGTTTTTTGTCCCATGAAATGAGTACACTCCTATATCACCTATAGTTCCTAGCATTTTACCGTTCCAATATGCACCTACAGCATGTGCTGCATCTTCGATAATGAACAATTTATGTTTTCGAGCTATTTTTTGCAACCTTTCCATGTCTGCTGCCATACCAGCATAGTGAATCACGGCAATTCCGCGAGTACGTGCGGTAATCTTTCTCTCCACGTCCTCTGGATCTAAACAAAAATACACGGGATCTACTTCTGCAAATACTGGTGTAGCCCCTGTCAACACCACAGCATTGGCAGTAGAGGTCATCGTAAAACTTGGTACAATTACCTCGTCTCCTTCCTTTAAATTCATAGCTCTCATAGCCAGCTCAAGTCCATGCGTACAAGAAGTTATAGGTAACACATATGCAGCACCCGTCATTTTTTTGAAAGCTTCTATAAGCTTTCGAGTATATTTGCCATCTCCTGAGCCTGCATACTCCCCTATAGCCCGTGCTGCTGCTTTTTGTTCAGCTTTCCCCCAATACGGCTTGGTCAGTGGAATTTTCATAAATTGTAAGTAGCCTCAATAACTTGATCAGTGTAAACCAATTACCCTCAAAAACGCAATACCACGCATATTGCACAATTCTTTTCAATTTATAACAATATTTCTTGAACAGTTCTCACCTGAAGGCAGTTGGGACTATATACCAAAACAAATTCAAATACATCGAAGATACATAGAAGCTCAAAATTGCACTTTACGTCATCACCTATTTCACATATACATTCTAAATTTCCTACTCACCATCCCCATTACTATCCCCAGCTGCTGCGTCCCCAGATACATCTGTAGGAGCGTCGGATGGCTCAGTAAGTATATATTCCTGTTGTCCTATATCACTCTCAGGCTCAGTAGGCTCAGGTGTGGGAGTAAACTCTATTCTCGCATGATCTGGATCTTCTTTTTGTGCATCATTTTCATAATTCTCCTGATTTCTTCCTATCTCGGATGCATCTATTCGAATTTCGTTTATATACCCATCAGCTTCTGCTTTTGCAGCGCCACCGCGCACATCTGCACACGTTTTTCTATAATCAGCCATAGCCTCAGCTGGCATATCTCCAGTACCAAGCTCACGAACCATATCGTCAACTGCATCGCACAATTGTTTTGAGTATCCAAGCTGCTCATCAGAGTATGCTTGCAATTGATCAGCTAAATTATTGATACCACCTTCCGTATAGCTTTCTAGTCCAAATAATCCTTGAAGCATCACTGGCCCTATTACACCCATATCTACAGATGGCTCAATTTCTCCTAAAGTTGGTATAGGGGTTGGTGTAATCCATTTTTTCTTTTCCTCCTCAACTTTTTTCTTACGAAAATCCTGTAATTTTGCTCTTAATTTTTCCTTTGTTTCAGCATCCAGATTTTCATTTTGCATTGCAGCAGCTACTTCTCCCCAACTAGAACCAGGTGAATTTGCTACCTCCTGAGGTGTACGTGAAAGTCTGCCTTTTGTCATTTCACCAAGCTCAGCAGCTTGCGCATCGCTTGCACCTCTGGCCATTGCCTCAGCGGACGCGTTGATTGCATCATCAGGACTACTATTTGGATCATTTATTATCATCTTAGCTCGCTCATATGCCCACGTACCCATTTTAGCCACCATCTGATCTATCACATTCTGATCTACATCTGAGGTAGCTTGTGCCTTTGCTATCGCTTGTTTGAGATCATCTATTGCTTTTTCCAAATCTTCCCTGGTCTTGGGATCTTTCTTAGCTGCTTCTTCGAGCGTCTTTTGCGCTTCCTTTGCTGCTGCTTCATTGACTTTTTCTTGAATTTTCTCAAGATAACTATCTGTAAATTTAAATTGTGCACATTTCTGATATTGTATGACTAGCTTCATAACATCCACTTCTCCTGATGCCAAAAGTTTATCAGTTTCTGCTCGCACAATCCGTTTTGCATTGTTTCTACACGTTTCTTCTATATCCGTTGCACCATCTTCTTTGGCGGTATCAGCCAAAGTCCAATACTCATATTCATTAAGCCCTGTCTCACCACAGCGACTGCGTAAATAATCACGAATCACATCATCTGCGTATACCTTCTCCACCAAAGGATTTTGTGTCAGCTTAGCCAATGCTCGCTTCAACTGCATCGCAGGCAAATATTCCTGAATAGAACTCGTTTTATCTGCGAGTATCGAAGTTGTAACTTTTTCAAGTTTGGATTTTTGGGCTGCAGATACTGCACTTTTTGCACCCACAAGCGTAGATCCAGACTCAAGGAGTGTCAATTTCCCAGCCTTTCCACTATCTATAGCCTTTTTGGCAACTTCCACCTGATTTTTATCATCTACCATCACACTATAGATTCCACCTCGTGAAATACGTGCCGTAAGCATCTTGCCTGTCTCAAGATTGCGAGCGATCAAAAATGGCACTGGATCCACATCAGTCTTACTAGTGCGATACACGGCTGTCGTACCAGTTGTACGGGAGGCACCAGCCGGATCCCTAGGACCACTCATCGACATAGCGGTATGGGTCAGATCAAAAAGTACAGAAACCGGCTTTTGAAATACAACCGTCTCTGGAAATATCCGCACCGCAAGTGGATTTGCCTTATCTGTCGATACATAAGGAACTATGGATATACGGGTATTCTCTTTGACAGCTCCCTTTGGCACAGTAAGCACTATCATGGCATGGGTTGAGACAGAAACTGGAATCTCCACCTCTTTGTCCTTTGACAGAGTAACGCTTACAGAACTACGGAGCTCAGGACCTGCTTTTACTGATGCAGAAGCTGCAATATTTTTACTAGGCTTTTTAGGAGCCTTCCACGGTCCCCAGAGGTATCCTGCTACCCCACCACCAACTAAAAACAACACAAGCAGTACGACAAACACAACTTTATGAATTTTGACGCCAGTTGTTTTCTGAACAGTTCCTGAAGCAGGCATATCTATAGCTAAACACATTCGTTTCAATGTTCGCAAGAGGAAAAAAAGAGTTTAGAGTTTAGGGTTTAGAGGTTAGAGATTAGGAAAACTAGTGTCGAGTTTCGAGCCTCGAGCTTCGAGCTTCGGAACAAAAATTGTCACTCGCGAGGAACAGATCGGCTTAGCGAATGTAACGAAGCAATCTATGCAAGGAAATTAATGCGAAGCTTAGTAGCTTAGTTATTTAGTGGCTTAGAAGCTTAGGTATTTAGAAACGTAGAAGCAAAAGCTTCTGGTTTCTTGTCTCTGGTTTCCGGTCTCTGGTTTCCAGTCTCTGATCCCTGATTTCGGCAATAACAATGAAACAATGGAGCAATGGATCTTCCCTACCAGCTACTACTCCCTCCCTACCTGGCTAGTTTCTTTATTACCCTCGCCGGTACCCCAGCCACCACAGTCCTGGCTGCCACATCCTTTGTCACAACAGCCCCTGCCCCCACTACGCACTCCTTTCCAAGCCGCACACCAGGCAGTATGACCGCCCCGGTTCCCACATATGTACCATCTTCGATAACAACTTCATTTTCGCTGGTCGGATAGTGTTTCTGTATTGGATGGTCCTCATACCCCACATTTATATGCGTCACGACTGACACCCTGTTTGACAGCGTCACATGATGACCAAGCCGTATCCCTCCACGTACATCCAACATGACCCCATCCCCCAGGAAGCAATTGTCCCCTATCAAAAGCCTTGATAGTCCGTAATGATACGCATTAAACAGCTGCACATCAAAAAGCACACTATTTGCCCCTATAGTTGCCCCAAACATCCGCATCCAAAAATTGCGTATAGGAGGCAGTATCGCCCAATGAAGCAAATTTTGAACAATCGTAAAAAAGAGAAATTTAAATGCTTTTGATATTCCAATCGTTTTTAGTGCGTTCATAATTTTTTAATATAAATTCCCTTCTATATCACAATCAACATCCCCTCCCCAGCCTGAGCCAATTCCTCATGAAAAAACTTGATCATCTTTGGCTTAACCATATACAACTTATGATCGGATGTATCGGATTTCAGATCTTCTACATTATATTTGCCATCCCCTACGATTCCTAATGCCTCTTTCCATAAACGTAGTCCTCGCTCAATCGTAGATACACCTGAAACAACTCATGCCTCTCCCCAGAGCTGTACACAGGCTTTCGTAAATTTTTCCTGAAACCGCGGTGTTTGCGTAGAATCAAATATGGCACATGCAACCTTTGAGACAGTATTAATATGCAAACTATGAATAGTTTTGACATTTGTAAGAAAATATATAGTCAAATCTGTATCCATCGCATAATAGAGATTGGCAATCCAAGGGTGTTCTCCACCAGTTGTAGCCAAAGCCATGAGCTGATACCCACGAGCAAATTCATATATTTTTTGCTTTAAATCGGTCTCATTCATAAATCCTTCCTTACATATTTATACATTTTTATATAAATAACTTTTTAACGTTTATAGTGTTAAAACAAGCGATTAAAAATAATAATACTCTCTATTTCTAATTAAAGGTATTCTCCGTATTCCTCAAATGATTTCACTTTATTTTGCAATATTTGAAAATCAACATGCCAAATAGTTTGTCCATACACATTTCGCTCAGCTTTATAGATACAGGAAACAGAAGTATCTGATGCAACAGCACAACGAAACCCAATGTTTTTCATTTGCTCGAGCATATATTCTTGCGATGATCCTACCGGAATACAATCATTGAGCTCACTATAAATACCACTATTACCATAAAATAAATTTGATTTCACTCGATCTGCCATACACTGTCTTGTTTTCGGTTTCTGAAGAAACAATACCCATATCAAACTAAGCAAAAAAAGCACAAATATTGAAATAGCAAGTATGCCCTTTTTTGTCCATAAACTAAGTGTTTGCAATGGCAATGAAGTATGATATTTCAATCCTATTAAATAAATTTTTAATAATTTATATAAAACAAAAATATGAATTAAAATCAATCGATTTTCTCCCTGCACGAGAAGAATCAATCCATCACAAAAATATATAAGTGCACCTGCTGATAGCGCTTGCTTATATCCTTTTTTAGCGGCAAAACCTAAAAGTACAAAAAATAATATATACCAAACAGGAAATGAAGCTATAAATAAATTCCAACGTAAACCACCAACATCAGCGCTCCAAAAACTAATAATCTTAGCAACCCCTAGACCCTGATTATAAAAAATTGGCAGATGAAATAAAAACCCAAGATAATTAGCTAATGAATAAAGTGCAATGAAAAAAAACCAAGATGCACCCCAAGAATATTGTTTTATCTCTTGCTTCGTTCTCATGATGATTTCATGTGCTGCAATCTAACTCGAAACTTCCACAAATTCACGATATAATCCACAGTATCCTCAAACACTTTCACAGTAGACGTCTTATCATTCCTTCGTAAAAACAGTACTGGTACCTCTATAATCGATAATCCAGCCCTCCGGGCTAGCACCATCGTCTCTGTATCCCAAAACCAGTGTGGGTGCTGGGCTTTTTTGAGTATAGGAAGCATCTTGGTTCGTCTAAAAAACTTATATCCACTCTCGGTATCCAACTTCCCTGTCCCAATCATCACATCAGAAAGCCATTGGTACCCTATGCTTAATACTTCTCGTATGAGTGAACTCACGCTGGTTCTATAAATTCGCCTCCCTATGGCTACATCGGCTTTTTTAGACAACACTACGTCGATAAGCTGTGGCATAAACTCAGGCCCCACTTCAAGATCTATATCTATATACCCAATCACTTCTCCATTGGCTACGAACGCTCCATCAGCAACAGCTCTCCCTCTCCCAGAATTAATTGCATGATATAGAGCACGAGTACATTTATATTTTTTACATGCTAATTTCACTAAACTTGCCGTATTGTCTAGACTATGGTCATCAACAAATATAATCTCGTAACTATATTTCGAATGAGACAATACATCTACGATCCGTGCCACACTTTCTGGAAAATGCTCCCCTTCACAGTAACAAGCTAGTACCAATGAAACATCAATTTTTTTCGAAGTCATATTGAGGCAATACTAACACACACTTGCATACAGATGAAGAGGAACACACAAGACCATTACGTTAATGGCTTGTGAGCTACCAAAATAAGTGATCCACCATATGGAAATCCCATACGCGTCACAAATGGCCTTTCAGCGCGCAAGAGCCAGTACAATACCTCATTTGTAAACACAAAGGGTACCTTCACATAGGTTGAAATTATATCCTTTCTCGATCTCATCGTCTGACGCCAAAGCAAATACGGCAATAGAGTAAATGTCTGCCAAAAACTAAGAAGCTTTACCTGAAACCCTGCAACACATATCTTTTTTTCTAACTCATCCTTTTCATATCTTCGTTTATGATCTGACAATTCATCTACCCTACTCCATAATTTCATACTGGCAGGCACAGAGATAAAAAGATTGCCACCTGGCTTGAGAAGTCGAAAACAAGTAGAAAAGAACTCCTCATCCTCATTTAAATGTTCCGCCACATCAAAAGCGCCCACAGCATCAAATTTCATCTTAGGTTTATAGGAAAATATTGATTGTCGTATGAGCGTTGCGCGTACATTTTTCCTCGCATACTCAAGCGCCTTTTGATTGACATCCAAACCCGTTGTGATAAAGCCCATCATTTCAAGCTGTTCCAACACTATCCCAGTACCAAAGCCAATTTCCAAAAAAGACTTTCCTTTGGGCTGAGGTATATATTTCCCTATAACTGTTTGCAGCAGCAGATTTCGGGCACGAAACCAAAAATGCTTACGGTGGACCTTGTCGATACTCTCATAATGGGAAGACTTATATGTAGCTGACATAAAAAAATATTATATACCCATCTTACTCAGGTTTACAGCCCGCTAGGACGAAAAAGCTGATTAGATGGGTAAATACCCAAAAATTGCTACTAATTTGAATTTTTTGGGTATACAACAATAAATTACTAAATTTTCACTCATCCCAACAACAGTAGCCAGCACATGACAATAGCTATACTGAAGCACATAACAATTAACAATTTAACATTTTAGCAATGGAGCAATGGAGCAATAAAATCTTACCTACTTCCTTTTCCAAAGTGTCTTGCCGTACACAAGCGTATAGTGATTATAAATATAGTCTTGATCCGCCCACTCAAGCGTCCCTATTCTCTCCAAATCCCCCTGATACACATATGGCGTTTTTCGTGCTTCTAATGTCTGTGCTATAGATGCTGGTCGTTGGCTGAGAAACGGTGCAAACTGTCCAAATGGCATACAACACACAGGATGTGCATGCGGGTTGTAGATAAGTCGGCCGTCCAGATCTAGCACCTCAGTGCCTGCAGGTATGATCCCCCAAAGTGTTTTCATTTCAGCGAGTGCAGCTTGATTGGTATTCATAGCTTTTGGCCCTTGCACATCTTGATACAGCCACACAGCTAGCATAGAGACAACTGCCACACCAAAAATCTTCAGAGGCATGAGCCCTTGTGCATGTAGCCGGCTATATCCTGCATACAAAAAATCTGCAACATAAAAGGATATAAAAATTGCCTGCGGTATGAGGTATTGTGTATGACGAAGAGAAAACACTTGCACATAAAAAAATGTATGTATAAAAAGCGATCCAGCAATCAAGATTTCCTCAGACGCCCGAGAAGTTTTTCCTATCGCAGTTGGCACAAGTAGTCTATACATCCCCCATAGGAGCCCAACACCCCAAAGCACATATGTAGACAAAAGTCCCACCCCATACCCATCTGCACCATAAAAAATAGTATTTGGGTAAAAAAACAGCGCCGGCCCCATATAAAACAACTTCCCCAAATTCATGATCTCTTTGGGCATTACGACTAGAGAATAGAAAATATATCCAAGTTTACCACTCAAGAGTGCCCACCCACCAAAAAGTAAGATTGGTACACCAAATCCGATCAAAAGAGGGCGTACATGCGTCAAAAAACCACGCATATTTTTTCGCTTAACTAACCCAACCACCTGCGGCTGAAACAAATAAATCAGTGCTCCCAGCACCACCTGCCCAATCCCCTTTGGCAAAACGAGCATACTTAGAGCATATGCACCACCACAAAAAAATCCAAAACGAAATTTATGAGAACGCATAAACAATATTTGAAATATAAGTCCAATCATAAGAAGCAACATCGCTAAACTATCTGGACGGACTTCTATAAACTTATCAAATGGCATGGGAAGAACGATGAGTATCAATGTTGCAACAAGTCCGGCATATGACCGTCGCACTAGATAAAACAAATACCCCACCCCCAGCGATATGCTCACAAAAACAACAAACATGAGGACTCGCAGTGCATACACAACATCCACTCCACCAAAAAACCAAAACATGGGAGCGATAAATACTAAAAATCCAGGAGGGACAAAAAAGAAGAAATCTACATACGGCAGCTTTCCTACAGATAGCATCCTGCCCCAAGAAAAATACGCATACTCATCAGCATCGATATATCGATGTAGTGACAAATCAAATCGCCAAAAAAGCGTCAACACAATTGCTATACCTACCAGAACATGCACAAGTCGAACATGGGACAGAATTCGGTTTATAAGCATACTCTTACAGTTTATCAATCTGGTTCTTAAAGCGTATCATTTCTGAGAAGGTAGATACAATTGTGGAAATTGATCCTCCCCCACCCACACCAGGATCAGCTCGATGCTGCACAACTGCCTCTCCTACACGAAATCCCGCTCTGGTCGCCTTCACTAAAAGTTCAGTATCTACAAATGGTGATATGTAGTTTAATTCTATTTTTTTCAAGATAGACTTTTTCATAAGCCGTACAGAATTGACATCATGCACAGATATGCCCAACAGTTTCCTGGTCAAATAATTATAAAAAGCAGATTGCACTATTCGTCTAGGTGGATCCTGACGCTGTTTCCTCCATCCCACAACGAGATCAAAATCTCTTGTATATGGAAGCAGCGTTTCCACTTCACTGGCTCCCACTTGATAGTCTCCAGGACATGTATACAGCCAGTCATGCTGCCCCGTCATATAAAGCTCACGTATTGTCGCCCCATACCCTACATTTTGCGCATGCGAAATATACCGCATCATCGGTCCATATTTCTCGGACATTTTCTCTAAAATTTGCCCAGAACTATCGGTACTTCCATCATTTATAACAACGACTTCGATATGTTTTTTTACGATACGTCTTCCTATCGCAAAAGCTTCATCTACAGCAGTCTCTATCGTTTTCTCATCGTTAAAACAAGGTATTAAAATTGATAAAGACGAAAGTTTCATAAAGTTCGCTTATATATCCATAATTCTCCAGATACCAACGCATAGTGTCGTTGTATATATTCTTTTGTCTGTGGAGACAAATATACCATACGAAACTCATCCAGTACGAGATAGGGAACCTGATATTTTTCTAAATACCATTCCATCGGCTGATACCGAGATTGTAATTCCGACGTTTGGACACCCACAAAGTACCCAACAGTCAGAGGATAGGCTATTGGACGAAACAGTACATCTGGAAACGTTTTAGATCCTTCAGGGATTACGTCCCATACGAGCTGAGTTCTACGGAAAATTTCATCTGATGTCGCGTATGACCGATAGACATTTGCGTTAAAGCTCACATAGGTTAAAAACACAACAAAAATCGCAATACCCACACTAAAAAATCTTTGAAAAATTTTTACGCGTAATGAAAATAAAAAACCGCAAAACAAGGCACTAAACAAAGCTGCATATATGTGAAGAGGTAAATAATACTGTATAAACGCTGTCTTTATAGTTGTGAGCACATACCATTGACCCAAAGCACTGAGCGCTAACACAAGAAACGGCCAACGATATTTTGTGAATATAGTATTTCGAACAAAAGCAATAATTACTATCATTCCTCCGGCTATGCCACCCCAAAGGAGAAATTGCGTATAATGCCACAACATAGGCGCACCTGAAGCGCCCCACATCAAATCATTGTCAGGTCTATACATAGCTCCGTAGAGCGTTGGATAATCCACAGAAGACAAAAATTTTTGCGGATCCAAAAAAACCTGCTGAATCATATCTGGAAGCGCACCGCAGGCAGCCATAATAAGCATCGACACAATCCAAGGCAGAGCGCTTATGAAAAGCGATAAAATCCATATTCTATATGACTTACGCATAAGCAAATACACAGCTATTGCTATATAAATTATGATAAAGCTAGGAAATAATTTTATATTTGCAAGACTTGATAGACCCCAAAATAATGAAGCCCAATACAACCATTTACAACGAAGCTCATTCACCCATCTGGCAGCAAAGTACAATGCAATACTATAGAAAAAAAGCATGAGGTTATCTACACGAATCTGCATCCCAGCAAAAATAGTCATTGCATCAAATAGATTCAAAAATGCATACAGTCTGCCTATTTTCCAATTCAATATCTTCTTGATAGCTAGACCAACGATAAAAATTCTCGTCAGGAAAAGCACTATCATGATCAGTCTTAATATCGATGCAGTCTCAAAGTTAGCTCCCCATAGATAAAATATAGGGAGCACGAGGATGTGTAAAAACGGCACATAGATATAATAAAAATCTTTATAAGGTATATTTCCAGTAAAAATGAGATACAAAGTCTGAAGCTGCGACAACTCATCATAATCATATTGATAGCGCATACCCGAAAGTACAACACTATATAACAGTACCCCAAACACAACGAATGTACATACGGTTCCTATCAATTTCACATGTTTTTGGCGACAACAAATAATGTTCATTAGAGTAAACATATCAATATTCATTAATTGTAATTGTTTAAAGCTACGCAATCTATGCATAACTTGCTTACCTCATATACAGACTATGGAGATATGCTCATATTGACCTTTAATATGATCATACTGTAGCATGTGAGCCACACATGAAATACAGGAAAACTCCAAATTTATCAGATATCGACAAGCAATTTGCGCAGGGAGATCGTAGCCTTTTTCGTCCTATCAAACCCATACTCACCCCAAGCGATCAGAGCTCAATCCTAGCTCTATTATCCGCTGTGCGCACACAACATACAAAATATGTTTACCTAGAGATTGGCTCATACAAAGGAGGCTCACTCCAGCCTGCACTTAAAGATCCTCGCTGTACGCATATATACTCTATAGATAAACGAGTCCTCATAGAGCCCGATGAGCGAGGAGAAACAAATTATTACATAACCAATTCTACGCACATGATGATAAATGCATTGATAAAACACTATGGCACACTCATCCCAAAAATAACCACTATAGAATCAGATACAAAAGACATAAATCCAAAAAGTATCACGCACAAACCCGACATATTTTTTATTGATGCGGAACATACAAACACTGCAGTTATACAAAACTTTACCTTTTGCCTAAAGCATAGAAAATCAAATTCTATATTTGTCTTCCATGATGCACATATGATTTTTGAGGGTATCTATACGTGTACGCAATTATTAGTAAAACAAAAAATTCCATACATTTCTTACATGTTGCCTTCGTCACTTTGTATCATCCAGCCTATGCAGTCACCTATACATAGTCACCCACAAGTGCAAGCACAAATTGCAAAATCTTTTGAAGCATATACATTTGGCATGAAGCAAATGGACGTATACCGACAGGCATATAAATATTATTTCAAAAACCCAATTATATCTTTCGTACTCCGCGCAATAGGGAAATTATCAGCTTGTCAGTCAAAAATTTGACTACTGTGAAGATGAACTCTCGTACTCAATAAGTTTTTTTACACTGGCACCGCCCATGTCAACTTGATACAAAGATTTCTTCCCATACTGACCATCGCCGCCTAGACAAGAGAGATAAAATTGATCATCTTTTGTAAGAGCGATTGGCTCTGAGCAACCAAAATATGGCGCGCCATTTGACACAATCCTGATAGGAGAAGTTAATACTCCTTTCGCATCAACTTTTGAAACATACGCAGCATTCTCAAGTCCTCCTCCACCTTTCCATATTTCATACACTAAAACAGTCGTAGATTCCGAGGTACATAAAAATCCTGCTGCAATCCAATCAGCATCAGTCTTTCCCTTGTTATATGATTCAAATATATTATTTACTGTATCATTACTTATAGCTTCACCACTCGAGTCGCTATATATACCACCTATTTGTTTCATATATTTAGTCGAACAGGAAATTTGCACAAGCTCCTCATCTTTAAGCATACTTATCTCGGAAGGATACGGATTACCAAATGCAAACTCACTTTTTGGATCAACAAGAAGTTTTCCACTGCGTTTCACTTCTGGTTGTTCTATTTCAAAAGTTGAAACAATATCAACAAATGTCGTACGCATACTCGATTTAGTACCTTTTAAAAGTACATATACTACCGGAAATGCTGGTATATGTGTTTCTACTACGGCTCCTATATAGTTGATAGGCACAACAGAAGATGGGAGATCCTCTATTTTTTGATCTATATTTTGCGTATCATCAGGTCCATACAGGACAAGCGCTTTCACTTTTGTATTGTTCGCTACGATTTCATACCTATCAGCAGGTACCGTATCAGAAGTCTCATCTTTGTATACTACTCGAACAGCAGCATCACTTGCTTCAAAACTACGAATATCAAAAAAAGTTGGTTTTTTTGCCATAGGCACATCAACTGAAGGCATCGAAATGACTAAGTCAGCCTGCGTCTGCCCGCAGATTTCATTTCTTTCCGCTCGCATGCTTGCACTTTCTGTTGCGCTATCAATTGACGCTTGAGACTCTGTATACTTTGCTAAAAAACACTCCTCAATTCCTGTTTTTAATTTCCGAACCATTTGAGATCCACTTGCTTCTACCGACTGCGGAAGCTTAAAACGAAAAGGCACACTCTTGAGTGCATACGTTTTCCAATCTGCCTGAGGATCACTAGGTATCGATGTTGGAGTTGGCGTTGGTTTGGAGGCAAATAATGCACTTAAACCAATCTCTTCACGCATCGAATAAAGTCCAATTCCCGCACTCACAACCAACACAAGCCCTATAAATGCTGTAAAAAATGGCAATTTGGTGATATTTGCACGCTCAGCCGTATCAGATGCTACTGCCTGTGGATCTACTTGAGCAGTAGACGCTGCAATTTCCTGAAATTTGTCTATATGAGGAGTAGAATCTTTTTTACCTTGTTCATTGCTCGTTGGTGGCGATTGCGTGCTCACATCTTTTTTAGAAGTAACGCTACCATCAACAGGTGTAGATGCAAGAGATGTCACCTTTGGTTCAAATTGAGGCTGTACCTCCGACAACTGTTGTGCAGACTTTTTTGTGGCAGTGTTAGACATATAAATATAGTAGCATGTCCCCCTTCCTACTCACTAGTGCTGAAACCTACCAATACGCAAATATGCATACGTTTTATATATCATAATGCACAAATAGATATACAAATGAATTTGCGCTAAATGTGCAAAACGCTCAAGCATGCCATAATCATAACTTGCACTATAAAAAGACACCATAAAAACCTGCGTCAAACCACTAATTGCAAAAAGCAGTATTGCCCCATCTGTGTGAGATCTCTTTCGTATCCAAGACACAAAATGCACAATAGACAAAGGAATTGTAAAAATAAGAAGCATTCTCATATAGGCAAAAACATCATAAAGGCGATATAAAAACACATGCATAGGACCCATACCCACAGAAAATCGTTCAATAAAATTTTTGTGCTCAAAAAATACTTTAGGAATATCCATAATGCTATACAAAATAAACTGTGGGATATTTGCTAGTATCACTGTTTTTCCATAATCTTCCATCTCTTTCCAGGCTGCAGCATCCATATAGTCATATGCTTCTAAAAATTTATAAGTATTAGCCGAAGTAGTCTGCAGCTTCCAATTTTCTAAAAGAGGATAAATACGTGTATATTTTTTACCCGCTGAGGTATCAAGGTTATATTGCAAAATCTTTGCTATCATCCCTATCCCAGTACCCCACCCGAAACCATCAAATTTTTTATATTGTGCATTCAAGTAGGCATACACCATGGGAACTATCACACAATACACAACTAAACTTATCAAAATAAACCGTATAAATTTTTTGCGCTGCAGAAAGAAAAGAAACACAAGTATCCCGTACGGCATAAGCATAAACGCTGGTCGCAACAAGTAACCAATCGACAATAATAATCCTAACATCAACGCATGTCTTAATTTTCCAAAAAGTGCAAATGACACAAATCCATACCCAAGGAGTGCCAACCAAAAAGTAGCCAGTGATTCTGTCATCATTGCCTTTTCCCACAAAAAAATTGAGGGGTTGATACCCAACAAAAATACAATATATCCTGCTACGCCTTGTAATATGGAGAGCTTTCTAAGGGTTACATACAAGACAAAAAGTGAAACAAGCCCTATGAATGTCTGCACGAGCATCATGCGCCAAACACCATCTACAAATACTGTAGATGTTTCGAAGTTTGGATTAGTCACCCCAGCAGACCGCAAAATGATACCTAAAAATAATGGATATACAGGGGTGCGAAAAACACTCACAAAATTTTCTATAGCAAGCGGAAACCGAGTGACGGTCATTGCAAAAGTGTAATACCCTTCACTATCTTCAAAAACGACATAATACGGATAAATGGCAAAATATAAAAGTCGACAAAGTAGTGAAAAAAACATACTAAACACAAAAACTTTATGCTTAAATATTAATTGCAATAGATGTACAAAAAATGTATAAAACCGCCTCATACAACAGAATGAAAATGGATAATTTTATGTTTGAGATACTTTATCATTTTGTAACAGACAAAATACATATACAGAGTCATATGAATTTGTATGATATGCGAAAATCTCTCTAACATGCCATAATCATAGCTTGCGCTATAAAAAACGACAGTGAGAACTTGCACCATACCGCTTAATCCAAAAATTAATATCTTTGTATCTTCACTACTTTTTTTAAACATCCATCGTATGGTCTGCAAAATAAATATTGGCATCATGCCGATAAGCATAGCTTTTATACCAGAATAAAAAGTGTAATTTGTATAAAACAATTCATAGAGTATGCCATTTCCATAAACGGTATCATGTAAGAGATTTGGGTGTTCCAAAAATATTTTTGGGATATCTAGCAAGCTGTAATATATATATGCTGGTAAATTTGCAAGCAATATTGCTATACCATACTCCTCCAGCTCTTTCCAGCGAGGCGCATCCATGTATCCAAAAAATTCTAAATATCGAAATGGCTCTACAGATGTAGATTGCGTTTTAAAATATTCCACAGAATCATAAATATATGTATATTTTTTTCCTGCATCAGTTGGTAGTTTGTATTGTAATACTTTTGCAAGCATCCCTATCCCTGTAGTCCAGCTAAATCCTTCAAAATGCTTGTAATGATTATTTAATTGTGCATATCCATACGGCACTAAACCACAATAAACAAGCATAAATAAAGTTACAATCATATACTTAAATTTCCTCTGCACAAAAAGCAAACTGGACAACATAACAAATGGCAAAAACAAAAATGCAGGTCGCAATAAATATCCCACCGAAAACCACAACCCAAGAAGTACCAAATCACGCATATAAAAATACGCTACATATCGAATACACAAATACCCCATGACACAAATCCAAAATATCGCTAGCGCCTCACTCATCATGGCATGCTCCCATAGTATTAAACTAGAATTTAACCCAATAAGCAGTACTAATAGACTTGAAGTAAATCGAGATAGATGCATGAGGCGTGATGTTTTATAGATAACCAATAGGCTCAAAACACCTAATAATGATTGTAATAATATCATCCACTGGACAGCCCCCAAAAATGTAGATGAGGAAACAAAATTTTCATCCACTACTCCTGCACCTCTCAATATCAGTCCCAAAAAAAATGGATATACAGGTGTACGAAAAACGCTGACAAAATTTTCAATATGTAGAGGGAAACGCGTCGATACCATCGCATGAATATAATAACTTTCACTATCTGCGGTAGGAATGTAATACGGATAGATGAAATAAAATGCTATACGTGCAAGTATTGATAGGCCGAATGCGATCAACACCCATTTATATAGCCATATAAATCTACAAAATAAACGCAAAAAATGCGTCACTAAATACGTCATATTATGACCAATAAGCATGCTTATTATTCTTGTAATAAGCAATAGTTTTTTGAATACCCTTTTTCAAAGATGTGGTAGGTTTCCAACCTGTCAATTGTGTCAATTTTGTTATATCACTTGTAAAATCTCCTGGTTCTTGCGCAGCCCGCTCTGGACTAAAAGGTGTAAACGTATACCCACCAGATCCCGCAGCTTTAACTATTGCAGTCACAAGCTCAACAAATGTTTCAGCTTGTGGACTTCCAATGTTAATAATTTCACCGTATGCACCATCTGTTAACGTACATCTAAGTATCGCATCGATTGCATCATCAATATAGATAAAGTCACGCTTCAACATTCCATCACCAAACACTGAAATTTGTTCCCCATCCATAGCTTGCCGTATAAACCAATTGACAATTCCGTAGCGATTATGATGCATCTGACCGCGAGGGCCATATATATTTGTTAATCGAAGCATGATAGATGAAATATGATGGACATCATGATATATTTGCACAAGTTTTTCAGCAGCTAAATTCGTTAACTCATAAACACCACGTGGATTTGTAGGTGCTGTCTCAGCTACTGGTAACGTTACTGCTTTTCCATATTGTCCACGAGTTCCTGTATATATAAATCGCACAGTTGGATTGTGTTTTTTAATTGCTTCCAACAGTACTGCAGTGCCACGAATGTTTATATCTATATCCGGATACGGATCTGTTTGACTGATTATGTGATCAGTCTGACGTGCGAGATGGAAAATATATTCTTGTCCTTTTACAAGCTGTGCTACGACAAGCGGATCTCTGACATCTCCATAATTTATAATTACCCTATCGCTTATTTCGGAGATATTTGCTTTATTGCCACCAAGTCCTGGCCAAAGATTGTCCAGAATTGTAACACTTGCTCCCTGTCTTGTGAGAGCAATCGCCAAATTACTTCCGATAAATCCCAATCCTCCAGTGATCAGTATGTTTTTCTTTTGAAAACTTGGTATCATGTTGCCATATTGTACTATAAATTCCAAGCTCAACACATGCCCGCCCAAGAGCAAAACCAATTGGCTACAATACCATGGCCTCTCATATGCGTATGAAAAAAATATGGATGAGTATCATTCTCATGAGTACGGTTGTATCACTTCTAAATGTGTCACATTTTTTTACAGCAATCTCAAAACAGCCCCCACAGACAGTGTTTCTTGCAACAACACATTATTATGAAGATTATTTTTTCTACCTCAATCATTTTTTTCAAGGCGCACACGGAGGATGGCTCACACACAATAAATATACGACAGAGCCAACACTTCCTAGTTTTATCTATTGGTCAAATGTCCTCCTTGGCAAAACTGGAGGCGTATTGGGACTAGATCAGTTCGCATCATACAACCTCTCACTTATTATCCTAGCCTGGATCATGCTCTTATTATCTGCAAAAGTATTACACATACTCCTTCCCCACAATTCCAAACTTATACTCCTAGCTTTCATCATAAGCACATGCTCAACATCCATCATGAACAGAATTCATACTCCAGATAAAGGCATAGTTTATTGGCCATTTCAAATATGGCGAACGCCGCATTTTGCATTTGACCGACTCGGTGGCGCCCCCCATCAACTTACACAAACCATATTTGCACATATATTTTTATTAAGTCTCATAAAATCAAATCAACACAAATCCTATTGGCTCCTAGCCATCATTGCATTAGCACTATTAACAACTTTAAACCCAATACAGGCAGGCGTATACATGGGCGCGATGTGGGTAACAGGTATCATCCAAATTGTAATACTAAAGCGTAGGCCGTCATTCCTCTCGCATACTCTCATGATCGGAAGTACAATCGGATGTATATTTGCTTTTGCGCTCACTTCTTATTTTCTGAGCCAACAACCACATATCCAATCAAAAATTTGGGAAGCATCACAACAGGGCTATACTGATCTGCCTTTCCTCCTACTCTCCATAGGTCCTGCAAGCTACCTCACGCTCATTGCATTTGTATTTACTCTTAAAAAAGGACAAACGTGGTTTGAAACATTTGGCATGGTTCTTATTGTATGCACATATGGAGCATTTCTCTCTCCAATACCCAAAACATTAGGCTTCTCAAATCTCCGACTTCTATTCCCCGCAACAAGTATATTTTTAGGGTATTTTTCCATACAATCATATATATGGATAAAACAATTTATTATCAATAGATTTCCCAGTTGGCATGCGTGGATTTATCCAACATTTGCAGCTATTTTTATTATATTTAGTGCACCTACACTAATCTGGGAAGTTCAACAAAAAATACAAACAACTAACTACGCACAACCCTTGATGTATGTAGACTCAAATATTTACAACGCGTTCCTCGAACTTTCCAAAGACACCAATTACAATAATGCATTCATTGCATCCCCCACATCACATATGGATCTACTGGGTCCCGCCCTCAGTGGACACACAAGCTTTACAGGTCATTTTCTCGCCACAACAGATCTGTATCAAAAAAATCCTATCGCTGAACAAATATTAGCAGGATCTAAAGACCCTACTAGTACCTTGGAACTTTTACAAAGCCAACATATTAGGTATATTTTGCAAACAAAATATGAGTCTCAAATTGATTTAACGCGTATCTATCCATTTCTCAAAGTGTATTATCAAAATCCTTCTGCTATTCTATATCAGGTAAAACTATGAAACAGTTTGACCCATTGCATCTACAGAGCATTAAGACATGTATCAAAAAACATGATGAACGACTTATAGTCACTGCGCTAACTCTTATTTTTACATTCTTAAATTCACTCCAAGTTATTATCCAATGGGTATCAAATCCACCCGGTTACTATTTTACTGCCATAACCCACTATTTTGCTGACTATTTTCTCTATACCTATCAAATGGCGGAGGGCGCAGAAGGAAAAATACTAACAAATTTTTTATTTACCAATGAACCGCAAAGAACTACTTGGCTATATTGGCAAAACGCCACAATTGGATTTTTAGGTCATCTGGTAGGGCTAGATCCATTTGGTTCCTACAACATCTCTCTCATGCTTCTTGTTGTAACGCTCATTACCATGTGGCATATACTCCTTACAAAAATTTTTCCTCTTTCCAAAACGAAGCGATTGCTTAGTCTTTTTATTATTCTCACTGCATCACCTTTTATATCTCTAGAAAACCTCTTTTATCACGGGGTCATACGATTTCCTGATAAATTATGGTTTTCCCCCACACCATCATTTTGGAGGTTAGGAGGTGTACCCCATCAAGTTTTCCAATCTATAATTATCATTTTATTTATTATCTCTTTTGCCAAACTTTTAGAAAAACAAAATGTGCGCACCTACAGTACACAAATATTGTTAACAATCATCATTACGTCAGCCTACCCCATGCAAGCTATGGCGCTCTTGATAGGGGCAGGCATACTATCACTGTGGCAAACTCTTCGTCATAATAATCTTCGACTTCTTATTCCCATCACAATCACCGGTATCATATCTCTCCCCGTCGCTTACATAACTTCTGTGGAGCTATCTCTAGCACCTTTTGCTGCAGCAAAAACATGGGAACTTTACCAGCAAGTCCCCAGAGAATTTTCACACTTTTTTCAGTCTCATGGCCCCATTATGCTCTTTATACCATTTGGCTTATATCGATATTTTTATAAAGCAAATACGACTGCAAAAACCTTTGCACTCTATGCACTTTCAGCTATTGGCCTCTACTATTCTCCCCTACCAAGCCTTATAGGTGCGTCTCCGATACGATTTTTTCACCCTATCTCCCACGGATTTCTCTCAGTTGTAGCAGCAATTGGTATTATTGAAATTCCCCAGCTTGTACTGAATATCCCATTTTTACATACATTGCGATTTCTAAAAACATTAGCGTTATTAAGTGCATTTAGCATATATCTCTTGCACACAATACCCGCCAATTACAAACAAATATCAAATCGTATAACACCTTTTGAGAATTACTGGTTGTTGATGGACACCCAATACAATCATGTTCCAAATGATTTTATCGATGCATTTGCCTGGCTTAAAAATCAAAATGAGCCAGAAAACAAAAAGGTTGTTCTCTCTGACGATGTGTTGCGAGTAGAAATTCTTATCCCAGTATTTACAGAAAAAATATCCTTCCTTGGACACCCACTGCACACGCTTTACCCAGATGTAAAAGAGAGTCTACGAAACAGATTTTTTACTAATGCAATGAGCGAAGACGAAATTCAGTCTTTTTTTCCAAATCATAGAATCGGCTATATTATCACAAGTCCAACCAATAGTCGCGTTCCCACTACAGCAATGAAATATGTGACAATTGGCTATGAAAACGAAAAAATCCGAATATATAAATTGATGGATTAATATGCTCAAAAATATTGCGCATACTACTATAATTTTCACGATTGCTATAGGTTTTTTTCATTTCTTTTTTGCGTGGATAAATAGCAATGTTGATAGCTGGTTCTCGTGGGTATTGTCATGGTATTTCAAGACTGGAGAATTTGTGCCAAATTATGGCGCACATCCCTACAGCTTTGTACCCACAGGCGAACCCCCGCTATACAGTGTACTTCTGGCGCTACTACAGTATGTCCCACGCGCCGATATTTCACTTCACTTCATCCAAATAGTCACACTAGGGCTAACAACGTTACTTTTATATAAAATACTAAAACCTATGATCGGCTACGAGTATGCAGTTATCGTAAGCTGCATACATGCGCTCTTACCGGCTAATCTGGTATTCATCTCATATCTGATGACTGACATTACAGCTCAATTAGTACTCACGGTCTATATTTTTATTTTATATCTCTGGACAGTTACCAAAAAAATACATTATCTATCACTCCTGACATGGTTTGGATTTCTAAGTAGCTTGTGGAAATATGCATTTCTCGTATATGGCATAGTAGCACTTGCCCTGTTTCTCTGGCACAAACCAAAAATCCACCCAAAATCATATGCACTACCTATCATAGGGCTAGCCAGCATAGGAGCATGGATCATAATTCAAACCCATATTACCGGGATTTTTGGCTTAAGCAGTACACAGTCTGTTCGCTATCATATACAGATGGTTTCGGTTGCAAAAAGACTTCCTCCCGAAACTGATCCTTCTATGATCGAACTTCGCAAATACGTACCAATTGGCGTTGATCTCTATCAACCATATTGGGAAATGGAGCCATATTTCTTTAAAAAAATTGGATTTGATTGGCATACGATCGATAGAGTATTAGGAAATGTGGGACTTGCCGCTATCAAAACATACCCTATAGATTTCGCACGGCTCACAGTATATAATTTTTTTCAATCACACCGCTCTGGCAGTCCCTGGTGGCCTAATTTGCAGTATACTCAAGATGCAAATCCTCCATCCAATATATATCCAGTTAACTGTGATCCACTGGGAAAATTTACCATGTGCACACCCATGATTCAAACTGCACACACATATACGACATGGAAGTCATATTTACAACTGAGCGATTGGATAAATTTACACATTTTTCCCATATGGTCTGTATGGATTTTTTTTCCGTCCCTTTTGATAGGGATAGTTTTTGGAAATGTATATATGAGATTACTAAGCGGCATTATCATACTGGGTAAAATCCCAATTGCGATGTTTGCCTATCCTGATGCCCGATATATCATGCCATTTTATCCAATCATGGTGTTACTTTCAGTCAATGGAATATTGTTTATGATACGAACAGTTAGGCGCGTTACAACAAAGAAAACACAAAACGCTACACATTCGACCTGAACCCCCACTGAGGCAAATGCTGCACAAATTCGCGCACCTGATACCCAAGCCAAATTGCGCATATACCATAATATGCGAGCGTATGCCTAGGCTCCGATGACACGAGACTAAACACAATCGTCATATATAGCACCATACCTAAACTAAAAACCGTGACTGGATGACGACGCAATCTCACATTAAAAAGCCAAATACGTAAAAGTCCCAAAAAACTAATTCCTACATACACAATATTACCCAATCGCACAGGAATTTTGTCTATCGGATACCACTCGTCAACGTAATACCACAGATAATATTTATCCCAAATCAAAAACACATTTCGAATAATCCTTGTGACAAATACTTGCCAGTCCAAACGCAATCTTTCTATAAATAACGTAGTATATTTATCTTGAAATGCACTCATCTGCTCAAGAGGAGTAGCATAATACTCATTTACAATATGCACATATGCATCGTCCATACGAGAAAAATAACCTGTTCCACTTTTATCGTCTATCAGAGATGGCGTTTGACGAGACATCTCAAACATCAGATACAGTGCAGCATTTTTTACATTATACGGAGGCGATAATGAAATCTGTTTATAGTTGTACCAATACGAGTAGAGCGTATAGCTGTTTGCCACAAGAAGAGAAATATAGGTTGACAAAAGAAATAATATAATTTTCTTTTTGGGTATTACCAAAATACCTATCACAAATGATATAAAAAAAGAAAAAAACACAAACTGCTGTCGCACAAATATTATCCAGCCCAACAAAAAACCGTATAGTATCCACAAGCGAACTTGATACCGAAACTGTTCAAGACTAATGACATACGCAGTAGAGCAAAATAAAAATATAGTAAAAATCTCAGAAAATATCATCCCAGTGTAAGATGCTGTGTATGGATTGATCATGTACAAGGCAAATGAGTAACTCGCAATTTTTTTTGAAAACATCCCAGCTGTGGTAGTAAAAATAATAATTCCAATATATACGTCGAGCAATACCTGCACGATCTGTACTGCGTATATATTTTCATAACCAAAAAATGCATAGACGATCATTAAAAAAGCAGAATATCCCAAATTACGATCGCGTGGGTCAGCGATTACATGCCCAGTCATCAGCTGCACCGCATAATCACTATTAATCCAACTGTCCCACATGAGTGCCGTAGTGGCATACAAAAGCATAAACAGCCTGAGCGCAATTCCCACGACCAAAAAAAACAATAAAAGAAGTATAAATTTTGATGAAAAATTTATATACCTTTGTACCCTCATACTTACACTACTCTACTACTTTTTTGGCAAAATATTTAGGAAGTTGATTGCCGACACTTCTTATGACGAGAGCTTCTTGTATAGCATAAAAATGTATAATGATAAATAAATATTCAAAGATTGTTTTTACTACCCCCATCTTGCTTCTACTTTTTTTGTTTCCATAATCATATACAAGTGGTATTTCGCAGACATGTGCCCCCAAAAATGCTAATTTTACAAGCAGCTCCGCATTTGCCACAAATCCCGTACCCCGTATCAATCCATATGAACTAAAAACAGTCGTTGCATAGTGCAACATACCCACTCTATACGCACGGTAAAAAATCGTATAGTCTTTGACACCCGCTATAGGGAAAAGAGTACGCAAACTATAATTTGCCAAAGCACTGGTAAGCATGCGGCCAAATGGAAAATGGACATATCTTCCGCCCTTCTGGTAGCGCGACGCGATACAAACATCTGCATTTGTAGTGTGTAGCGTAGTCACAAACTGTCGTAACAGCGACACATCACTGGTTCCGTCTGATTCCATAATTACAACAACATCTGTTTTTTTACCATGAGCCAGAACAAATTCTATGCCGTTAGAAAAAGCCGTACCAATATTTCCATTTAATGGATAGCTTATGGTAGATATTCTGCGATCCTTTATATTTGCCAATATCGATGCAGTCCTGTCAGTGCTTCCGTCGTTGACTACAACAACACGATGAGACTCGTCTTTGAGAGTTACTCCTATGGCGTCAAGGACCCCAACCAAATTTTTTTCCTCATTATACACAGGCAAAATAATCCAAATCATATGCTATATTATACTCATTCATGAAATTCCTACCACGTATCAAAAGTCTAAACCCCGCCCTCATCATCATCTTCCTTATTTTTTTCTGTATTCATATGGGTATTCTCACCCATTACACCATCAATTGGGATTATCACCATGTCTTTTTTGCAGGAATCAATCACCTTGGGCGCCCTGTAACCAATGATATGGTTGATGATCTCAAATTCATAGAGCCAGATCCAAGACGCATGATCTATACACCCTTTGGCCCATTACAAACCACGCTTCCAGCAGCATCTTATGTACTTTTTTATGAACTACTAAAACTATTACCCTTTGATGCCGCATTTAGTCTACCTACTGTTATCATTGGGTCATTTGGAGTACTCGTATTATTTCTTTTTTTAAAGCAAGCCATAGGCTTTTCTGAAGCAGTAGCGGGAAGCACCTTTCTCGCACTTTATCCCAGATATTGGGGCGACATGCATACCAACGTGAAGGACATACCCACAGCAGTCATGTACGCTATAGCTATATGGTTGCTCTGGAGAGGCGCAAACTACCGAAAATTCAACGATATACTCCTTGCCGGATTATTTTTTGCTATTACATTTAACTTTAAAGTAAACGCTCTTCTTATTCCACCCATAGCTGGTATATGGCTTGCTTTTACATTCCTTACCTCGCTTCGCAAGAAACTCGCACACCCCATACACAAATTCACTCATAAAGACTTTATGCTTTTCATCCTCTACCCACTCTTATCAGCAGGCTTTTCCTTTGCTATATGGAGTTTTTTTTGGTCTGATCCCATAGGCGAATTTACCTATTTATTAGATTTTTTTAAAGATAATACACAAAACATTGAAGTTCTCTACTTTGGTCAATGGTTTTGCTCTGCTGTAAATACTCCGTGGCACTATCCGTTTGGATATCTTGCCATAGTAACACCACTACCTGTACTTATTTCGGTCATCATCGGCATCTTTGTTGGATTAAGAAACATACGTAAAGTTCCCGTCATGTCACTTTTTTTTCTCTGGTTTCTCATACCGCTTCTCAAATATGTTTCACCCAAAATAGGCGTTATCGATGGCATTCGTCATTTTGAAGAAGTAGTATTTCCACTCATGGCGATAGCAGGCATAGGTGCTGGAGCACTTGTAAGAATAGTGTATAAAATTCCAAAAATTTCGACAAAATTAAAACACCGCATTGTACTATTCACAAGTTTTATTATATGTATTTATTTAAGTGCTGAAATAGCAACATCTCATCCATATCAATTAACCTATTTTAATGAGCTTACTGGTGGCCGAGCTGGTGCCATGGGCAAATTTGATCTTGATTACTGGGGGGTATCAAACAAACAAGCTATGGATTGGCTCAATGAACATGCAAAACCAAATGCACACGTCTATGTTGTCATGACCCCAGATACTGCAGGCAAATACTTACGCTCAGACCTACTAAAGAATATGAATAGCGTTAGCTATGATAATTCTGACTATGTAGTAATACTCAATAGACAATCATTTTTCTACAGATATCTATTTATTTGGGAGTATTTTTTAAGACGAAAACCTGCATATACAGTAAAGGTAGGTGATGTCCCATTGGCATGGGTTTTTGACAACTCACTAGGTGCATTTCCCAGGAGAGACGAATGGTGGGCAGGTGAAGGCACATGCGTACGAAAGTATTGGGATAGCCCTATCCCCAAAGGAACAGGCAGTTGGAAATTTTAATATCAAAGCTTAAGTCAATTTTTGTTCACTGCATTGCCTAAATACCGCTCTGCAGTATATGCTAAGTATAGGTATGAACCTGCCCAATACCTCAAATAATTTTATACAAAAATATCGCACACCAGTTGTGATGACACTGAGTGTACTAACGACAACACTCCTTGTTGTCGCAGCACTATTGGTATCTTCGCCACGCGGTCGCTCGCTGCAATTGCCACCACATACGCTCACGGTAAATGTAAAAAACATTAAAACGCAAGAACCCATTACATCAGGCTCCGTAGAAGTGGTTTTAGATGGGAGTAGAATTTTTCTACGACAATATCTCGATAGCTCAGGATCTGCTCAGTTTCGTGTCAATACAGGAGCCTACACCATACGTATGGCAAGCGGATACAGTGGACAAACACAACTTCGAATTAATTCAAATTATGTCGTACCACTGGAAGTCATCCCCAATCTCAATTGAGTTGCATCAGCTCACTTATTCCAGAAGCCAAAGATATAAGCGGTCTCCATTTTAATACTTTTTTCGCTTTATTTATATTTGCAACTCCCCGATACGGACTTTTATATACAGCACCATTTGTAACTGTTTGAACACCTATCAATGTCGCTAAAGTATTAATACTAGTTTCCACTCCCGTTGCTATATGAAATACTTCTCCAATCACGGTAGATTGCGCAGCTTTGATGAATGCTCGACATACGTCTTGAACATGAATAAGGTCTTGTGTATATGTACCATCACCGTCAATCACAAACGGGGTATTATTTTTTTTCGCCAGTAATGCTGCAGACACCCGAGAATATGCAACCACACCCAGTGGCGAGGGCGGCCCATACACATGAAAAAGTCGAAGTGAAACTCCCCCAAGACCGTACACTTTTGCCCAATGGAGCACAGCCTGCTCGCCTAAATATTTTGTAAGCGTATACGGCGCTGGACAATCTATAGACTCCGATTCATCAATAGGAATTTTCTTAGGAGTATAAAATCCAGCGCTTGTCATAGGGTAGATAAATCTCTGAATACCCAAAATCCTTGCCAGCTCAAGTGCTGCTATAGTTCCTGTCAGATTGGTAGTATGATATCCCACTGGATCAACATAGGACTGGGGAATCTTCCCTCGCCCAGCACAATGAAATATCCAGGAGGCTCCGTGCAAATGCTCTAAATCATTTTCAGACAATGTTTGTAGATCTGCCTGTATGACTGTTACTGACCGCTGATTATTAACCAACCAAGGATGAGACGGAGACACTCGATGAAATTTGTCTATAAGGACTACGTCATATCTCAGCTTTATCAACTCATGAGCAAGCCAACTCCCTATATACCCTGCTCCTCCAGTAATTAGTACTTTCATGCGTCTACTTTCTCTAAATTAACTCAACATTTCTAATACTAGTATCCTAAAAATTACAAAACTATATATTGGTTCAAAAGTGGGTAATCAAATCAAAATACTCTATTCTCTGAAATACCTATCTCACCCCTACTCCCATTCCCCATAGATAATGTGCCATCGGAAAATACCCAGTATGAACCACTTCATCATTCATAGAAAATATAAAAACATTATGAAAATATTTTTCTAAATTCTCACGAAGTGTTTTATGACTTTGCAAGTTTATATGTTGCACAGCGCTCTGTGGGCTTGCATACGGAGCAGAAGTAACATTTGGCGTTCCCAATAAAAATATTCCCTGAGGACTAAGTACTTTTGCCACACCATCCAAAAATCCTTTGACGATAGGAGGATCTAAATGCTCGAATACATCGACACAATAAGCTGCATCAAACTTTCCCCTTGGCAACTCTTTACCAAATTCCATCGTTTGAAACGTCACATTTTTGAGAAACGTCAAGCGTTCGTGGTCTGACTGTATAAGCCTATCATCGATATCTATTGCTACTAGTGCATCAACATGTTGAGCAACAATTGGAGTACCAAATCCATCCGCACATCCTATCTCAAGCGCTCTTTTTTTACCAGCAAGCATTCGTGCCACAAACTTATACCGAGAGAGCACAAAGGACATATGAATAGGATCATGCTGTAACCCGTACGAAATAATTGGACCAAGCTTTACAGGCTCCACAAATTGGTATTCAATTCCTTCTTCATACACCGCATGCTGTACAAGTTTTTTTTTCATATATACCTTTCTTAAAAATAAATAATTAAATTCTTTCCCTACATCTTCAATACTATTCTTCCTGTTTGTCCACCTTTAAGCGCAACTATAGCATCATTTATTTTTTCCAATGGAAATTCGTGTGTTATCAATCCGTCAAGAGAAAGCCTGTGTGATTCAATAAGTTTTATATACCGTGGTATTTCTACTGCAGGATCACTAGAACCCCCGTGTGAGCCTTTGAGAACCTTTTTAAAGTGTAAAGGCAACGTATATATACTCACATTGTCACCCTTACGGGGAACACCAACCAATATCGTTCTACCATCTGCATGGGTAAGCTCATATGCTTTTTCAATGATACGTCCATTTCCAGTGGTATCAATAACCACATCAGCCCCACTTTTGCCTACTATTTCTTTAATATCCCCTACCCACGAATCCTTTTTAGAATTAACTACATGTGAAGCTCCAAATTTTTTACCAGCTTCTAGTTTCCAGTCCACAATATCTACTGCAATGATAGGGTACGCAGAAACTAAATGTGCAGCCTGTACAATATTTAACCCCACTCCTCCAGTACCAATCACTACTACTGACTGCCCAATCTTGACCTGCGCGTCATTATTGATAACTCCCATCGCAGTTGTGACCGCACACCCAAATAGAGGTGCAATTTTTTTGTCAAAACTTGCAGGAACTGGAGTAACCCGATTTTCACTGACTACTGTATATTGTTGAAACGTCGTTACCCATCCCGCATTTACAATTTGCTTACCCCACACATACTTTGCAGGTGGCACTTGATATCCTTTGCCTGGTCGCCAGTGCAGTACGACACTATTTCCAGGCTGTACACTCGTCACTCCTTCACCAATAGCCAGCACTTCTCCACTTGCTTCATGACCCAACAGATGTGGCAAATACTTATCAGCCCCTTTTGCTGCTTCAATCTCATTTATCTGCGCTCCGCATATACCACTGTACGCAATTTGTACCATCACTTGCCCAAAATGTAGCTCCTTAGGAAGCTCAATAGCATCCACGACTAACGGTGCATGATTTTCGACTAATATTGCTGCTTTTGTTTTAATAGGTAATTTCATACATAAACTCCGTTTCTCTTTCCCTTTGAAAGATTTTTTGTAGATTTTCTTACTGAGCGGTAAAGGTGTGGAAACCCCGATTGTATCGGGGAGGGTCCACCCGATTACCCGAAGTTAGAAAATCCAAAAATCTTTCACGGGCACTTTTTCTTTGGTTCTTTCTTTTGAGTGACCAAAGAAAGAACAATATCTCTTACTCAAAATAAATAAACTCATAATCCCCAGTATACCCAAAGTGTCTATAGATCCAGATCCACTGAGCTGGATCAAAAAATGCTTTGGCAGTTAGTGCCCAACACTCCAGATTAAATAGCTCCTCAGAATTTCTATAGCCTTCAACTACAATATACTTATTCTTTCCAACCCGCTCAATTTCCCCTAGTGCGCTTGCCAATTCATGAATTCGCAGATTATGGAGAGAGTTAAGAGATACTACTAAATCAAAATAATGATCTCCCCATGGATATTGATCTTGCGCTTTATACTCAAATATATACGGCTTAACCTCCTCAGGTGCTGTTTTCAAAGCATGTTTAGACGGATCAAATCCGACGAGCTCAGCTTTTGGAAGCAATTTATTAAACTCGTACATCAAATGCGCCTTCCCACAGCCTACATCAAGTATTTTGGCATTTTTTGGCAACTTATACAGCTCGATGAGTTGTTCGGCAACCGTCTTCCACCGACCATCATATTTGTATCCCCCAAATCCGTATTTACGATCTCCATCCCAATAGTCAAATTCAAACTCAAGCGCTTTCTCCATACACGCAACTTTTTCATTCATCATCCGACCTACGTAGTCACGCTTGGTCTTTTTGTGAAGCGGCGTAATAATATTGAGCAATTGATTCATCTGGTTCCTCCTTTAAAAATTAACGCTTTATGGGTTTTTTTCTTACGTTTGATCGCGCAATCATAGTCGTTTCATTACCTATAAGTCTCTTGGCTGCATCAACAACTCTCTCTGTCGTTATGCCGTAGTATGCCAAAAGTTGAGATTGCGAACCATATTTATCAGGGAATACATCAGGAATCCCTATCCGCAGTATTGGCTTTGGCTTACTATACCGCGCATCAGCCACAACTTCACTTACGACAGAACCTAATCCTCCATGGACAAATGCCTCTTCAATTGTAACAATCCCTCGCACCTTGGCAGCCATATCTACCACAAGCTCTCGATCAAAAGGTTTTATAGTTGGCATATGGAGCACTGCCGCATCGATACTATCTAGTTTTAATATTGAGGCTGCCTCAATCGCCAATTGTAATGTAGTCCCTGTACTAATGAGTAATACATCTTCGCCTTTTTTCATAGGCATTCCTCTCCCGATAATACAAGGCATATCAGGTGGGGTTACCACTGGGTCTCCCCCTTTAGCTATACGAATATAAATTGGTCCACGATGCTCAAGTGTTTGTGGCATTAGCCGTTCCATCTCCGTAGCATCAGCAGGCACCAGTATGGTCATATTTGGTATCCCTCGCATTATGGAAATATCATCGATAGCTAGATGTGTAGGCCCAAGCGGTGCATAGACAAGTCCTCCACCACTTCCCAGAAGTCGCACAGGCAAATTTGGCAAAGCCACATCAATAATAATTTGCTCGAGACATCGACGTGTCAAAAAAACAGCGATGGTATTAAAGAATGGAATTTTTCCATTGGTAGCCATACCAGCCATTTGTCCAATGATGTGTTGTTCGGACACGCCTTCCATAAAAAACCGCTCAGGCATTTCTTTTTTAAACTCGTCAAGTGTCCCTGCTCCCAAGTCTGAGCCAACAAACACCACACGTTTATCTTTTTTTGCTAATTTATAAGTTTCAGTCAGTACTGTTTTACGCATAATTAGAAATGCAACATGCAACTATTAAAATGCAAACTTTCAATCCAACTTTAAATATGTAAAATCACTTTATAAGTAGAATCCTACTGCCTCATTCAAATATAGTAATGTTTACTTCCGCTTCGCCCTTCACCAGCTACCCGCTACATGCTAACCAGCTACCTTCCTAATGGCTACTTTCTTACTGGCTACTGGCTATCTTCCTACAGGCTACGAGCTACAGCCCACCAGGCTATAACCTAATCTCCAAGCCTTCAACCAATAACTTCATCTCTTCATCACTAATTTTCGCTTTATGATGCCATTTTGGATTATCCTCTACCCCGTGTACACCCTTCCCTTTTACAGTATGCGCAATAATAATTTGCGGCTTATCTCTTCGAACCAATGCTTTTCGAAACGCCTTCTCTAAATCTTTTACACTATGACCATTGACTTCTGTAACGCCAAAACCAAAACTATTCCATTTATCTGTAAGCGGCTCGATATTGAGAATTTGACTCCCCTGTCCATAACTATGCATTTTATTGTAGTCCATGATCGTAATAATATTTGTTAGATTATATTTAGCGATCGATAAAGCAGCCTCCCAAGTGGAACCCTCGTGGCATTCGCCATCACTTATGATGACAAAAGTGCGAAATGCACGCTCATCCATGCGTGCAGACAGAGCATACCCCATACCTATAGATAAACCGTGTGCCAAAGCCCCCGTACTGGCCTCAACACCTGGAATTTTACGAGCATCCGGATGCCCTCCCAAAATTGAATCAAACATACAAAAATTATAGAGTTGCTCGCGAGTTATAAATCCACGCTCTGCAAGCATGATATATTGGGCTAAACAGCCATGTCCTTTGCTGAGAATGAATCTATCACGTGCTGACCACTTAGAATTCTTGGGATCTACATTAAGTATTGTTGTATACAATACCCGCATAATCTCAACGAGCGAAAAAGCAGATGCAATGTGTCCACGACGAGATTTATCAACTACATGCAAAATTTCCTGACGCAGTTGCAAAGAAACGGAATCTAATACCTGCCGATGTTCATCACCTATTTGATATTTCATTGTATTTTAAGCACCCTGAACTAGCTTCTGAAATTCTACCACTGTACGGGCAAGATGCAACTGAGCAAGCCTGAGTTGACGCGAACACATATTTTCTGACTCTTGACCAACATGCATCCTTGTAAAACAATTCAACATAATACAAATCCATTTGATCGACAACATCAGATACACCATGTCAAAACGCTGTTCCACCTCTGTTGTAGTAAATTTCGCCAGAAGCGTCGATCGAATAAATTTTTTCTGAGTCTTTGTGAGCTTCATAGCAGGATGAAGAAGTAGATCTGCAATGAGCTTAACAGAATCATCCCAACCAAAATATTCATAATCAATAAAATACAATCCATCGCTAGTCTGTAAACAGTTATGAAACCCAAAATCCGAAGGTGATAATAATAAATCTTCTTTTGAAAACTGCGCGTCTATCACAATATGACGCTCTTTGCATTTTTCATATACATATACCAATATTTCAGACCACAACGGTTGCAACTTTTGCTGAACAAACTGAATAAATTCGCCCTCTAAGGTAGAAGCAGCTTGCACGTTTTTAAAGATTTTCATTCGCCTCTCCACCTGCTTTATATATTGTTTTATGGAGAAACTTGCTTCAGATGCACTTGATAAATCTTTTGCCTCAGGAACTTTTGAATAATCTCGAAGTCGCGTGACAAAGGACAAAAGCAAATCAACTTGTTTATTTGTTACAGATTTTTCCCGTAAATTTTCCCCATGTAAAAACTCATATATCCCTATATTATTAGCTGCATCAAGCGCTACTGGAGCCGGCACCCAACGCTCACCACACTTTTTCAAAAACGTTAATGCCTGGTATTCAGTATGTAATCTATTTCTTTTGTCACCCTCATAGGTGTTATACCTTTTTACAAGATATGATCCAGATTCGCATATAGCTTCATACACCCGACAATTTAAACTTGGAGTAAGTGGCCTCGCATACAAAAAACCTGACAACTGACGCACACATATATGAGAAACGTGCGCCATATCTTGCTCGCTACCAAACACTACAGAATACACTTCTTGCCAATCTGCACAAACAGAGACACCTTCCTGCGAAATCTTCTGACCTGACAACAGGATTTTTTTTATATAAACTGGAAAAATCTTTTCGCTATAAACTTCTGGCAAATCATCTATAAATACATCACACCCAATATCTCTAATCGTTGTAATTTTTTGTGTCCGACTATCAGCAAAATATATAGCACTTACTGAACCTAACACCTCCAAAACGCCTTGGGTTTCTAAAAAATCAACTGCTTTCTGTCGCATATCTATCCGTGACCCAACAGCAGGATACATGGTCTTATGACTAACGATAGAAACAGGTATGTTTCTTTTTTGAGCCTCTTTTATAAATTCTATGACGCCAGGGGCTATGTTTGCAGCTGATATACCCTGTGTATAGACATACCCCTGTAGGGCAGTCCATTTTGCCTCACCTTGTGGCTGAGAACGAAACCAAGTACGAATAGCTAATTTTTGAACTGGCACATCCTTAGGCATGTCATAAAGTAGCCTCCCATAGCGCCAAAATGCAGCGTCATAAAAAATGATCGTATTGTCCAGATCTATTCCTATATGACGGATAGAATTTTGTGATTGCCTCATGGCAGTGTTACCCATTATATACACGTCGAAGTACACGGTGCATGAATGCATGCAAACGCAAATATGAATATCCACGTGTTAACACATACGAACCCTTATTTTCCACAAGCTCCCCCGCCCGCACAAGCCTGTCTAGCCGTACCGCAATAATTTCTTTTTTGTTATACCCTGACAGTAGCTTTTTATCAGAGATTCCTCTGTCTCCGGCACGGGCAATATCGCTCAGTAATTTGATACGAAGAGAAGAAATTGGTAATCCAAAAAAACCGGTAATATAGTCAAGAATCCAAAGTGAACCCAAAAAGAATGAAACTCCAATCGCCATCCACACGCTAAAACTCTGTATTTCAATAAAACGCATCAAAATATACCCAACGCATACGAAAATGCTAACCAATAAAGTTATGCAGTATGACACTAGTATCAGCCGAATGACATTTTTCTGCGAAAATACCCTGTGCACCACCAGCTGTACCAATAAAAATAGTATAACGATACTAATTGTCAAAATAGTAATAAATACATCCATATTACCCACCATCAGTAAGCCCAAATATTTTTTTAAATACTTCAAAAAACCATACTATTTTGGCACCTTTATAAGTAATAATATATCGAGCTTTCTGATTTCGTATAAATCCACCATCGAGCAATTGCTCCAAACGAGATTCAGTAAGTGTGCTCCCTTCAAAAATTCTGGTAATTTTTTCTTTTGTTGTGTTCGGATGAGTCGATATAAAATCCATAATTTTCCCAGACGGACTCTCCTCTCCCAAAAGTGCACTCTGAAGATATATAAAATAAAAAGCAATAATGCCTATGTAAAACAATATTGAACTAAGCGGATATACATCTTCATGAGGTAAGGAAAATATATACAGCAACCACAAAACACCACCAAATCCGACAAAACATCCTACTAGTATTAAATAGGAATAACTGACAGAAATCTTATGATGCAAAAAATAACGATAGAGAAATATATGACAAATAAACGTCAATGCACACCATAGCGACGTTATACCATACCAATAAAACATACTCATACCCTCGGAGCAAGCAGGGGCAGTATGCGCACCTCGTAGATAAGAACAAATAAATTTTTGACAGCCTGCACAAGACTTTTTGGAGAGAGCGCCTTTGAGCTCCCATGTGCACGACCCACATGAATACACGGAATTTCTATATAACTTTTCCCCATACGGAGGAGTCGCACTTTTGCCTCCGCAAAAATTGTAAATCCCTCGCTTGCCAATCGAGTGCTTTGTAACAATTTTGTTTTACAAATAAAATACCCGTTGTAATAGGATAAATGGATGCCAAAAAGAGTATTCATGATACCAATATATAAACCTGATAATAATCCACGCGCCAAAGTGCGATTTTTTCTCCTATCCATCACGCCTATTACCAGATCGGCCTTTTTTCGCAAATCTATAAGTTGCTCAAGCAGGTGAATATCTGTATCTGCATCTGCTGGATATCCTGTCACATATTCCATTTTAGCTTCAGTCAGTCCATGTTTAAACGTTTTACCAAATCCTTGATTTGTATCATTTCTGAGATATTTTATCTGAGAATATTTTTTCTGATATTCTTTTGCTACTTTTGCCGTACCATCTATACTGCCATCGTCAACTACAATTATTTCACTTTTAACCGACTTGACAGTCTTCAAAACCTGCTCTAGAGCATGCCCTATATTATGCTCCTCATTATAAGCTGGCACAATAATACTGATTCCACCTGATTTCATATAATCGTTGATACTCTTTAAAATTCAAAAATAATATCAGTTAATACTATCAAATTATGCTATTTAGGTATATAACCAGCAAGGTAAAATCTTATGAATAGGCAATAATTTATACTACAGATGATATATTTTTTCTCCATAGTCCAAAGATTTAAATATATGATATTATTTTAAAATTGATTAATATTATACTTTTTAACTTTATTTAGACAATCACAACTTCTCTATCATCTCATCTTTTCATGAATTACTTTTTTTGCACAGTTCTCCATTATTTAGGAATAGTAACAAAAATTATTTCAAAAACTGGTATTTTTCCTCACGATCAACGCATTCGTATATTTGATAGTGTTAGAGAAAAAATATCTTCAAAATTTAGCCCAGCAAATCCTTGTGCTCCAGCAATTGTGAACCAAAGCATTTCATATGCAAACAAGTACCAAACACTGGACAATGCCGCATATTATGAATTTGGAGTTTATAAAGGCTATACAATCTGGAAAATGTATAAACAATTACTTAAGTCAGGATACAAAAATCCACAACTCTACGGGTTTGACTCTTTTAAAGGTCTACCAAAAATACCGAAAGCAGATGACAATGGAGAATTTTACGAAGGCCAATTTTCTCAATCGTTACAATCCACAAGGGAAAATATTCTCTCAAAGGGAGGAAATTTATCAAATATTCATCTTATCGAAGGGTATTATGATACAACTCTAACTAAAACTTTATATAAATCATTACATCTCCCTCCAGCTGCAATCATAAATATTGATTGCGATTTATATACGTCAACAAGCCTCGTTCTAGATTTTATCAAACCTCTTTTGAAAAAAAATACGCTCCTCTTGTTTGATGACTGGAATTCATTTGGCAATGACCACAACAGAGGCGAAAAACGTGCTTTCAACGAATTTATACAAAAGCATAAATCATTTACCTATGAAATAGCCTTTACATATTGCTGGCATGGTCAAGCCATGAGAGTGCTTACGATTTAAGAATATACCCTAGCACTACAATGTTCGAAAAAAACGTATAAGGATGTCATTGATCACAAAAAAATTTACTTTTATATTATTTCTATAAGTACCATTGTCTAAACTGATATCACCTGACTGTACAAGCGTGTTTAATCTGGAGTGCAAAAGCCAATCTACTGAACAAATGGATTCTATGGCGCGTTGAGTACAGTTTAAACTGCCTTTCCCATATAATCGCATCAACAACTCTAATCGTATAGAGGTTGTCATAATACCAAAAAACCCTACAACATATACAAAAACACCCATACCTATTACCATAAATACGAGTATATACGCAACGATCATATTCTGAAGCACCAATGACATCTGAAATAAAAGTAAATACAAACTAAATACTCCCACTATCTCACTTATCACCGTTGAAAATATAAGTGCGCGTAACATAGGAACTCTGTTACGCATAAACACGATTAAAAATACATAAAATATAATCACACCTACAAATGAACTAAGGAATATATTAAGATCCATACCCCGTAATCCCCATTATTTTCCTGTGTATACGTATCAGCCAAACTACATATCGTCCCCTATTGCTTACATACACTTTTCCATTATTTACAGACACAAGTTGGGAGGTGCATAAGTCGTCAAATCTTCCCAAAAGAAGCTCCTTGACTGAAAAATGCTTCTTGATTTCTGCATACGTCATAGGTTGTGATCGTAGAAGCATCATTATTTTTGATGTCGGGCTCCCATAATCTTTAATACTCACCGTATAGTACAAGCCATAAATAATAGTCAATAATATATAAAAAGCTGACAATGAATATCTAATTTGAGAAAAATCTAGCAATAAAAAAAGTAGCACCAGGCCAAATACATATACTCCCATAGAAGCAAAACGTATTGTGCCAAAATAAGACTTTATACATTTATGAATCAGCACATGAAGCAAAGCGGTACAAATCCAAATTAACACTACGAGTACTAATTCCATAGTCTATAACGAAGCAAATGAAAAAATACTGACAACGTTTCCAATACGGTTTTAGATGTTATTGCCTTTGAAACTCCATATTTTCTTCCTACGTGATCAAATGGTATTTCAGTAACAGTTGCACCCTGTAGGATAAGTTTAACTTTTAGCTCTGCATATATCAGATATCCATTTGCCACAAGTCGAATGCGTGATAGATCGCCAGTTTTACAAACAAAAGGGCCATTATAATATTTCAACGTAACTCCTGAGCAAACATTCATTAGTAAAACAAAAAATGAAGAAAGGATCATCCGTCCAAGTCCTCGCACCGATACATCCCGAGGATAAGCAACTATGAGATCAGTTTTCCCATATCCTACAAAAAGATCTTCAAGTGACCATCCTGCCATATCATTATCACCAGGAAATACCGAAAAATATTCATAACAAGCCTTAGATAATGCGAGTCGCAGTCCCGCGCCAATCCCTAAATTAGTAGTATTTCGTATGATACGTATACGCCTATTACCTTTGGCATACTTAGCAAGCTCCAGTGAAGTATTGTCAGTACTCCCATCATCGATAACGATAATTTCATATTCCTTTAGACTTTGAGAATACTTTTCTATCGTATGTAATGCTTCTGTGATATTGCCCTGCTCATTGTATGCAGGAACAAATATGCTCACTGACAAAGATTTTGTTTTCTTTTTACCGATGGTACTCATATACTTGTATCTTTTTTATCTCCCAAGTACAAACCTAAAACTATTAAACCAAAAGGGGTCATTATGATAAAGACAAATTGTACAAATATCGCAGGTCGCATCCAGCTGTCTGGCCAGTACTGCAATGATACTACATGTGTACCCCCATCAAGAGGTAAACCTATGAAACTGGCATTTACTCTATAAAATTTCTCTACTTTCCCATCCACAATAGCTTGCCATTTTGTATCATATGGAAAATGATATACAAGCCACTGCGGTTTTTGAGAAACATATTCAATCGTAAAAGTATCAGATGTGTTTGATACTATTTTTTGAATATTTGGAGCGTACTGTTTAGGAATTCGAAGAATTAAATCTTGATGTTCTACTACACTTCCCTTAGGCATGCTTATCGTCACATATCCAGTTTTAATATTTTGTACATCAAAAGCATATGGAATTTGTAGATCACCTTGAAGAGGATGTAAGCTTTTATCGCCAACTTTTGCACTTATAAGTCCAATATCCTTCGTAAATACACCAGTTGCTAGATATGCAGGAAAGTCATTTGGAAGTTTTATAAAGTACAAATCCATATCATTCTCAGCGGATTTGGCTGCGCCCGATAATGAAAAATCATATATATTATACTCAATGCTTTGATCCTGCAAAGAAGCCTGTGCAGGAAGAGTTTGCGTCAGAAATTTTGCATCTGAGGCCTCATCAAGCAACACCACGCTCCTACTTGAATTGCCTTGTACAATATCACTTAAGGCTTGTCTAGGCCCAACATACGCATAATCTGCAACAGATATAAGATATGGATTCGCCTGCAAATACTTACGAACGTTTGAATCTGTGTATAGCTCTGTATATGATTTATGTCGCGGTTTATATACATCTGGTATGTCATAAAACTTCGCCATATTTGCATAGCGATAAAAAAATCCATCATTATTGACCGCATCCACATTAAGTGGACCTGATATCAAGAAATAATTTACCGGGTCAGTATATGTTCGCAACGGCAATATATATGGATTTTGATAATCAAGTACTATCTCCTTTTCTGAGGTAGAAATTGGATGCGTTATGACCTGCATTCGATCAGTCCAGATCCTGAGGTATCCCACCTGATAATATCCATCTCGTACAAATAAACCTATTATGCCCACCAAAAGTACAATTTTTTTTACATGATGTGGGAGTGGCACTAGTCTAAGAACTAATAATATCAAAGAAGCACCAATACCAAGATATAGATATATAACAACCTCAGAAGACACCTGCCCTGATACATAACTATAAAATGCGAGTAATAAAGCCATCGCTAAAGACAGCTTAAGTATAGACATCTTCTTCATGCCTTCTGCATTGAAATCATTTAATGACTGTAGTCCGACGCCCACAATTGTCGCAAATAAAAATGGTGTCATAAAAGCACCTATCATATGAAAAGAGCGTATGATAAAGTTGAGAGGATTTGTTACAGCAGTAAACCAATGTATTGGAGCCTGCCATCCGGTCATTTCTCGAGGACTATTCACCCACCAAATACAAAATAATGTTGCAGCAAATATCCATCGTTTTGAATCTTTCGAAAACACAAGTGCACAAATACTAAGAAACACCGCAGTAAATCCGATATACATATACGAAGACTCCCAATGATTATCTGAAAAATTGACGAGACGCATTAAAAATTCACCAGGTGGTGCAAAGCTCTGCCCTACACGATTAAAATATCCTGCGAAATTTAAAAATATAGAATTTGCAAATCTACCCGTAGTATCAGAAATATTAAAATCATTCTTTAGCACTATCCCCCACCCCAAAAGCGGCAACAGGAGAAAAAAACAACAAATAAACGCAGCACCTACAAAAATCAATTGCCTACGACGTAATGCGAATCGTATTCGACCAAAACGATGCAGTATTTTAAGTCGTCTCGTAACAACATACCAAACCAGTGCAGAAGTTAAAAAATAATGTATCCCTCCGTACCAATATCCCGATGCTACTTCAAAATTCATCCCAAACCCCAAGGCCAAAGCAACAACAAATAATAGAAAATAATACATCGAACCTGATTCCAGTAGTGATAAGAAAAAATGCATTACAAGCGGAAAAAAAACATATAAACTTCCACTACTAAGGCCCAAAAAAATTTGCGGCATATAAAGAGAACTCGAAACTACTAACGAAATAAACATCACCAAACGATCACGCACAAATCTATGAAGTAATAGATACATACCTGCAGTATTTACACAAATAGAAGGTAGGTAATAGAGACTAGAATACAATGTGTGATACGCATGAGACTGCGTAAAGAAAAAACGAGAAAGTAAGATATAAGATATCGCAGTTACTATATTTGCAAATTGTATTCCTCCTGCCACATACGTATATGCAAATGGCATCTGATCAAAGTAATCCCACAGTCCAACGCCCCCCCGAAACGCATTTTGCACAAGCATAAAAGTTGAAAGATAGTTGTGTGCAGCATCCCCTAATCGCATAAAACTAACAGTATGCCAGACAAAGAGATCTGGCATAATAAAACACATGACAATATAGGAAGCAATTGAACAAATAACTATAAAGCAACAATTTGATAATATTCTTTGCACATTTCGCATGGTATGATTCATGAGGAAAAGTTACAAATAAAAATAAATATTGAGTACGTCGGCAGAAGCAATAGCACTACCAAAAAATTATAATACTCAGTATAGGTTCAAATGAAGCTCATTTCAACTAGGAAGCAATATGGATAAGTATATATTTTGCACGTCACTTCACATTGCAGGAAAAATCAAAACATTTGTGACAAAATCTCTACGAATAGACATCGTTAAACATATCGATGCTTTGAGAGATATAATTTCAGGGTCATTTAGCCCAGCCACCCCCTGTACCCCAGTTACGCTCAAAAAAATATTTGTAACAGCACACAAGCTAAATACGCTACGAACAGGCGCCTACTATGAATTTGGTGTCTACAAAGGCTATTCGCTTTGGTACGCAGCAGAATGCATGAAAAAATATGTTCAGAAACCGACACTCTTCGGATTCGACTCATTTAGCGGTCTACCCGAACCAAAACATGTTGATGACACTGGGGAATTTTTTCAAGGTCAATATGCCTGCTCGCTTGAATCTGTCAGTGACAGTATCAAAAAACACGGAGGAAATTTGAAATATATTCATTTAATTAAAGGCTTCTATGACAAAATTCTCACCCCCGCTTTACACAAAAAACAAAAATTTCCTAAGATTGCCATTGTAAATATCGATTGCGATTTATATGAATCAGCAAAAACGGTGCTAAATTTTATATATCCCCTATTACAAAAAAATAGCATCATCATGTTTGACGACTGGAATGCATTTAACAATAATGAAAACCTTGGAGAGAAAAAAGCTTGGAAAGAATTTCTCGCTTCACACCACAATATCAAAACAGAACCTCTCTTTCACTATTGTTGGCATGGCATGTGTTTCAAAATTATAAAAATATAATTATAAATATCTATGGTATTCGAAACGGCACAGCTGCATACTCCCTCTTACGCTTAAATTTAATTTCATACAACATCAATATGTACATAGAAATCACTTCAAGTAAACTTTTTAAGGAAAATGATGTACTATCCACCATTCCCTCTTTTACATAGACTCCAGAAACTTCATGAAACGACGCACCCTTAAGAATTGATTTGATCGTAAGTTCTGCAATGACACTAAACCGATTTGAACGAATGTATAATTTCTTTAAAAAATCAGTTTGGTATATCGTGACACCGTTGAGATACTGTACATATACGCCAAAAGTACAGTCATATATGAGCGTATAGAGACCTGATATAAAATTTCGCTTCACACTCCGTATTTCTTTGTTGAGAAAATAACTCACAACCACATCAGCTTTATTTCTATTTTGAAATAGGAGCGTGATCAAATCCTGTGCTACAACATTATCTCCAGGAATCACGATAAATTTCTCATATTTTGCTATAGCAATTGCTTCTTTGATACCCTTACCCACTCCAGCATTCCTCGCGTGTTGAATGTGACGTACAAATGAATATTTCTTTTCAAGTTGATCTATGACATTCTGCGTATTATCACAACTAGCATCATTCACAATGATAATATCTAATTTTGCTCGTCCTGAACGCTTAGATGCAACTATAAGATTTTCTATTGTACCAGCAAGTCGCTTCTCCTCATTGTATGCAGGTATCATCACAGTAATCATAGCTTTGTACTATATGCAAATTTAAGCAGTATTGTCTATACTCAATCCATACTTCTATGCTTATTTCCATCAACTTTAATAGTTGTACCACTTATCCAACTTGCTTGTTTTGATAATAAAAATAGTACTATTCCTGAAATATCGGCTGGCTCTCCAATCCTACCCAATGGCACCTTGACCGTCTCCTGATGTTCAAAGTTTGACCTCGTTTCATCAAGCGATACGTTAAATTTTGTTGCTACAAATTGAACATTATTATCCCACAAATTTGAATGAACTGGACCTGCACATATAGAATTAACACGAATATGTTCTTTAGCATACCGATTTGCTAAATATTTTGCCAAATTCAATACTGCTGCTTTCGCAGTAGTATAGTGAGGATTATAACTTCCAGGCTCAGATGCAGAGGTTGATCCAATAATAACTATCGAAGGATATGCACTTTTACGAAGCAAGGATAGTGCCTCTTGTATAACAAAAACAACTCCAAGAAAATTATTTTCATAAGAATCTACCCAATCACGTGGAGACAATTGTTCAAAATCTGCAAAAGTATTTATACCCCCCGCACTGTGAACGACATTGTCTATTCTGCCAAATTGAGCTCCAATATGTGATACCATTTGCTTGACTTCAATTTGACTTGATACATCACATTGATGTATTTGAACTACTATCCCCTGATGTTTTAGCTCAGTCTGCACATGCATTAATTTGTCCAATGTCCTTCCACAAAGTATTACTGTCCCCTTTTTATGTGCCAACTCTATACTAATAGCTTTTCCAATGCCACTACCAGCCCCTGTTACAAGTGTGACAGTATTTCGAAAATCTAATTCCATTAATAAAATTTAAGTATTACTTTATACTTTTGTAGTAAATCTATACAATAATCCACTTTGGTCCTGAATAGTTAATCCACCGTCAACAACAATACATTGCCCTGTTATAAATGATGCCTTTGAAGATGCTAAAAATGTCACCACGTTTGCTATTTCATCAGATGTCCCTATGCGTGCAAGTGGTTGAGAAAAATTTGCAATCTCCTTATATTGAAAATTATCTTTTTGATTAAATCGGAACATATGCTCATCTTTTATGATAAATCCAGGCGCGACACAATTAATGCGAATATGCTTCGCACCCGCATACACCGCAAAATATTTAGTCATCTGTTCTATACCAGCTTTTGCAATATGATATGACGGAGAATCATGCCCTACTACATGAGCAGCAACTGAACTAACGTTGATAATGACTCCCCCACGATCACCCATGACTCGTATGGCAGCCTGTGTTATAAAAAAAGGAGCATTAAGAGTCACAGACATGGTTTCCTGCCACGTTGATTCAGTCTCATTTAAATAACCCACTCGTTTCCCAGATCGAGCATTATTTACCACAACATCAATAGCTCCAAAATTTTTATATACAGTATCTATAAGTACATCACAACCTTTTTTTACCGATAAATCTACGATAACCTTAGTCACATCAGGTGAAATAGATTGAAGTTCTTCCACAGCTAATTGTGCTAATTTTTTATCTCTATCACAAATTACTACCAACGAATCTTCTCGACAAAAAGCTCGTGCAATATTTTTACCTATTCCAGAAGCCCCACCCGTAACAATAACTACTTTTTTATTTCGACTTTTCATATTCACTTTAATTGATTGATACCTATTGCGATCAAATAATGCGCCAGAGGATAAAATCCAGTATGAACCACTTCATCGTTCATAGAAAATAATAAAACTTGATTAAAATATTTTCGCATGAGTTGCTCAAGTGATGCATAATCTTTGAGATTTATATGACCTTGCTGACTAACTGAAGATGCGTACGCATGAGCAGTAATATTAGGTGTCCCTATAATACACATTCCATGCGACCCCAATGATCCAGATATGTTATCCATAAATTTTGATTCTTCATTTGGTTTAATATGTTCAATAACATCCAAACTAAATACTGCATCGCTCTTAGGTGTTGCTGGTTTTTCAGTAAAATCGTGTACACCAAAAGTAATATTTGGATATCTTTTGGAAATTCTTTCACGATTATCCTCCAACAATAATGGTTCAAAATCAAGACAATGCACACTTCCTACCTCTTTAGCAACAATCGGTGTACCAACAGCATCTCCACACCCTACCTCTAATACAGTTTTTTGACCACGCAACATCTTTGCAACGAATTTATACCGTGCAAATAAAAATCCCAAATGACGAGGATCTTGTCTCCACATATAAGAAGAATATGGTCCCAATGTAATTGGGTCAGACTTATACAAATCAAAAATTCTTTGGTTCTGTGTCTCTTTTGCGAGACTTTGTACATTTTTCATATAGCCCCTTTCATTTTTACGATAATGAAATTAATAGTTAACTTATATATCATACGATAAAATACCACCTCATGAGGCAGTCCACAAGAAGCGAATTTTATAATTCGGAAATTGAAATAATCACAAATCTAAATAATGCATATTTTTTTGTATCTGAGGATACATATGCACAAAAGCATCAATAAGATTGTGCAACTCATGATCAACTCTATATATATTTTGATATTCATAACCAAAAATATACTTGTCATTTTCACCTAATTCACGCTTCATTTCATGCACATGTTGCCCCTTATCCTTAAATACACAATACGGAATATCACTAAAAATTGCCATATTTGCAGGGCCCGACGCCATACCCATAAAGGCTGCTGATTGATGTACAAGAGCCAAATCCTGTATTAATTTATCAGGATAGTCTGGCACACGTAGTACATTCGAGAGACGAACAATATTTTGATCAACATGATCCTCACTCACTAGCACAAATACACAATCTAAATACTTCTCTTCACACATTTTGAGAAAACTATACCATACTGCCTGATCGGCGTTGCTACAGTGGCGCCCTCCAATAGTATTTTTAATATGAAGCGTAATAGGATATTTACCTTGACAATTTTGTCTAAAGTACCGCATCGCCTTCTCTTTATATTTCTTTGATATGCTAGCCCAGGTAATTTTATGATGTTTTTTAAAATATGATTGTATATACAAGGTGTTTCCATACATTTCATAGGCTATATGCGATTGTTTTGGCCACACTTCATAATCATGCTGCTTGGCCCAACTGCTGGCTTCCCTATATGTACCCAAAGACATATACGATAACGAAACATCATACATGGATAGTAGTCGAAGAAATGGATACGCCTTGAAAATTTCCTGAGCTGTCAAATGCTCTGAACATACCGCGTTATCACCCACAATACAAAGTGAAATCTGCCTATACCCATATTCTTTTTGTAGCAATGACACCTCTTGAATTAGGGTAAGAACCCCACCTATAAAAATAGACTGAACACTTGTATCCCAAATTAAAAATAGTGATGAATGATTACCAAGTGACATAAGCCGATATATAGGCAACCTAGGCATCATACCATAGCAAAACTATAGCCTCAATTATGTATTTGTTGACGAGATAAATTTATTCCCTATACTTAATAAATAACGATTTACTAACTCAAATGCACAGTATAAACACATATATTCATTTATTTCACTACAAAAAATACCTGAATGCGACATTCCTTGTCTTCATATCAGTACTCATCACATACACTCTTATGTGTTTTATCATGCCAGATAGGTTTCTATTTTTTACCTTCAGTTTTTCAAAAAGTGGAGATGAGGAATTTGTATTTTTTCAAGTGTTTAACCTCCTCTCAAACCTCCTCCAGGCTGGTATAGCACTTTGGGATCCATACGCACAGATGCCTAACACGTACTTTGTGCTCGGGGCAGGATACTTTCAACCCAATCACACACTCACAGCTTTTATCTATATGTTCTTCCATCATCTATTGTCTGATCAAGCTCGCGGTTGGTATATTATCTACTCTATTTGCTACCACATACCTTCAATGTTTATGCGCTCTGCAGGCATTTATTTGCATATTGGGCGATGGACAAAAAATACTCTTATTACACTCCTGATGATGGTGTTAGGAAATACTATCCTCATACCAACGTTTTATATCGCCTACGGCACAGAACCAGCGTTTGTGTACAGCATGTATCCCATGGTTGTCCACTTTATACTCAAATTTGCTGAAACCAAAAATATAAAATATCTTAATATCTTTATCTTTCTCATGACTGCCGCTATCATTGGATATCCGATTATTGCGTTAGGATATTTCTACCAAAGCATCCATATTTTTATACTTTGTACGCTGGTGTGGTTTATCATAAAAAACTACAAAGAAATAAAAATTTTTAAACGACAATATCTCAAACTTTATATACGAAACATAACTCCAAAAATACTTCTCACATTGATCCTCTGTCTACTTATGCTTGCTCCCCTTATGTATTTGCTTACTTCTTACAAAGACTACGACTTTGGCGATGAACCCAACAGATTTTCAAATCTCCAAAGTATCATTAATCCATATGCATATTTTTTCCGTGTCGGCGTGGGTGACTATTTCAAACCAGATACATCATTTGGACTCATAGATTTTGACAATGGACCTAGCCAAAAATGGTGGAATACCATCACATGGCATTACATCGGATTTACTAGCATATTGTTAGCTGGCATTGGCGCCATTTTGAGCAAAGGATCAAAAAGATATATTATCATCGGCACACTTGTATTTGTATGGCTTCTCAATAGCCCAAGGGAAGCATTTGGACTCACAGCTATTCCCCACTGGATAAACGCAATCACAAATCCCTTCAATCTGATCGTTCGTGATATGAAAGGAGCTGCTCATATGCTCCCATTTTTAATAGTGGTTCCAATCTCTTTGGGTATTAAAGCTATATTTCAACACCAAGAAAAAACAAAAATATATCTTATTAAATACATATTGATAACACTAACTATTGGCTTTTACTCAATCTATTCTTATCTTAATGTGAATGTGCTTGTACAAAAGTACGTATTGATTCAAATCACTTTAATAAGCATGGTTTTCATAATAAAAAATATCTCTATACCCACTTACGTAACAAAAAAGAAAATATATGTTGCCATACTATGCCTCATGTATACAATTGACTTTGCTGGGGCACAACGATTTATGAACGTGGATATGACAAATCTTCAAGTGCAACCCTTTATCTTTTCACCAAACACTTCTCCAGCAATCGTTGATTTTCAAAACCCTGGAATCATCCCATTTCGGCAATATTACAACACCCAAAAAATTACACTTATTCCCACATATGGAGCAACAAATAATTCTAGAAAAGGACAAACGTTCTACTATCATTACGTAGATTTTGATCAACTAGAAATTCCTGGCAACCCCTACTATACAAAACATATTACATATAAAGCACTCTCAAATCCCTCACTTCAAACATATCTCAATCAAAACGACAATCGACTCGTATATTTTGCACAAGCAGCAGTTCCCTACACTCCTGAAGCATTCGATACAATTAACACCACCAAGCAAAACCGTTCGATAATCACAGTAGATGGACAAATACCATCAACCGCCCCAAATTATTTTTCTTCCATCCAATCTATAAATAATTTGTTACCAAAAGAAAATATTGTCGACTCCTTTGATACCTCTTCAGTTATTTGCAATACTGAAAATTCAAAAATTCAATCTGAATTCATTCTTTGCAGTATTCTCCTACCGGATACATTTCCCAACTATCTAGCAAGTAGCCTCATAGAAGGAGATCGAGATATAATTACGCTCGTTTCAACAGATACAAAATATTCCCCAGCACAAGGAAACCTCTCTATTCCGCAAACATTTGACGTAGGAAATATTCAAACCCAAACTCTTACCATAGCGCTCCCCGCAGATACTCAACTCCCCACTACCTTAAAATTTTCTTATAGAAAAAATTTCATGACATATATCGAGTCTATACAAAAGTACAACTCAGATACATTTGCCTTTACATTTACTGCACCAAACAGTGGCTGGCTGGTTTTTCATTATCCCTACGACACAAAATGGAAACTAACTCTTGATGGAAATAACCAACTAATATATCAGGTCAATCAGGCATTTATGGGTATCCCAATAGGTAAAGGAAATCATCACATAACATTGGAATACTGGCCAAATCCTCTATTACGTTTCGGGTTGTTTGTAGCCATGATAGCTGCAGTACTCATTCCAATAGGAGCATTTTACGCGGGAGTCCACGAAGAATAATCATTAGAATTCAATAAGTTTTTTGACAGTATCAACCACATTTTTTAGAGTAAATCCAAGTAGCTCACAGATCTGCTCATACGTACCATAATGATGAATAAATTTGTCTCCAATATTGATACTTGCATGGCGAATATTTCCCATATTTCGCGTTATTCTAAGGACATCGTCAGATACGCCCCCATATGCAGAATGTTCCTCAATAACTAAGCAGTGTTTTGTCCGCTTCACGCTCTCTATGATCATGTGACTATCCAGTGGTCGTACTGTATGTATATAAATAATCTCAGGATTTATTTTTAACCGTAAAAGCGAATTCAAGGCGTCCATGACAGTCTTCAGCTGCACTCCTACAGCAACAATGGTTACCTTTTTCCCTGGCCGTACAAGAATTCCCTTGCCTAACTTTATTTTTGATTTTGGAAATATTTCTGCATGCTCAGCCCCAGGAATACGCGTATAAGTTGGCATCTTATTGCTATATGACTGCTTAAACAGTTCATTAAATTCAAGAGTTGTAGAAGGATACAGTATTTGCATATTTTCAATCGTCTTCATCAGTGCAAAATCACCGTATGAGTGATGTGTCGTACCAAGCTGTGCATAATCAAAAGAAGATCCGACGGTAATTATATTTACAGGTAACTTTTGATATCCAAAATCGTCTTTAATTTGCTCATATCCACGCTCAATGAGAAACGGGGTAATGGTATGCACCACCGGATACAACCCAAGCATAGCCATACCAGCTGACATTGATAGAATGGATTGCTCACAAACACCCAAATTGTAATATCTACCTGGACATGCCCGTGCAAATGGTTGAAGCTTAAAATGCGTGATATCACTGACAAGCACCACAAGTTTTGGGTCAATTTTCCCAACTTCCAATACAGTATCTGCAAAAGCTTGTCGTATATTTCCGTATGCACTCATAAATAAATTGCTTGCCCCATTAACCTTGTCGAAATTGAGCTAAATTGCTAAATTATTATATTGTTCAATTGTTACTTTCAACTTCCAAAACTCGAAACCTGAAAAGATTGCCACGTCATCTTCGCTAAAAACTATGCAATTCCTCGCAATGACAAAATCATACTTCAGTTGGTGTGACGCCTAACGCGTGATGTCTGACGCAATCTAAACTCTAAGCTCTTTCCTTATCAAATCTAACTCTTCCGCGCTAGGGACTTTCGAATGCCAAGAACCTACATTTTCAATAAATGACACACCTTTTCCTTTAATCGTATGTGCTACTATTACTTTCGGTTTTCGCATATCGTTAAACTTCAACTGATTAAGCAACTGCGCAAACTCTTCTTGGTTATGCCCATCCACCTCATATGCTTCCCAACCAAACGCATCCCACTTTTTAGCCATTTCAGGGATGGACAACAGTGCATCTGTTGATTTATTTTTATCCACAATCACAAGCAAATTGCCAAGCATATGATGTGCTGCCAAAAGAGCTGATTCCCATATGGTTCCTTCATTACTTTCTCCATCTCCTATAATTGTGATAACCCGATTATTTCGTTTTTGTATTCGGAGACCTAATGCTAACCCCACACTCATAGGAAAACCATGCCCCAGTGACCCTGTAGATGCCTCTATACCAGGGATACGAGTTCTATCCGGATGTCCACCAAGTATACCCTGAAGCGTACCTTTTTTATCCAAGTCTTTTTTTGTAATAAATCCATATTTCTCAAGCATCAAATATAAAGCCACACTTCCGTGACCCTTACTTAGGATAAAAAAATCACGCTCATTCCATTTGGGATTATTGGCATCATACCGAAGAAACGATCCAAAAAGTACAGAAAGTATTTCAACGATGGAGTAAGCACTTGGGATATGACCATCTTGAGCGTTATAGACTATCTCAGCGATCTGATAGCGCAAACGGTTATTTTTGGTTATATCAAAACTTGATTTCGAAATATTCATAAAAATTACACATCTTGACGAAAAAATACTCTCCCCTGCCCACCATCTACAGGCACCATCGATCCTACCATAAATGAACTATGTTCGGAGCACAAAAATGCGACGACAGATCCTATCTCTTCAGGTGACCCAAAGCGCTTAATAGCCATTCGCTCATCCAGATATTTCTTTACATGATCTTTTTTAGTAACACTGGCTATATCCCAATATCCACCCTTTGTCATCACAGCTCCAGGAAGTACCGATGTCATGATGATGTTGTCAGGTGAAAGTATCCGACCCATACTGCGTACATAACTTGTCACAGCTGCTTTTACGGCACAGTACGGCACGGGGCCTTGATTTTCAAGAGCTGCAATAGAGGTAATGTGCACAATCCTCCCCCACTGGTTTTTTTGCATGGCAGGTATGAAAAAATTGTTTATTTCAATCCCTACTTCTAAATTGATACGAAATACCCTACGCCAATCATCTATCGTGCAATATGGATCTCTGATATCTAGCGTATCTCCTAAATTATTTACAATGATGTCAGGAGACCCAAACTTTTTTTGAATCTCTTTACACACTTTCACAGGCACACCCTCGGCAGTCATGTCCTCTGCCATCATGATATGCCCTGCTTTTGCTCCTCCTATAGATGCAAACAATTCCTTAAGAGCAGCTTTACCTCTAGACACAATTGCCACATGTACCCCTTCGGCCACTAAATGCTCTACGATGGATGCACCCAGCCCCCGCCCTGCTCCAGTAATAAGTGCTTTTTTCCCTTGTATCTTAAAGTCCATACAGTAAGTTCAATTCACAATATCCTATATCAAATTCACAATATAATAATCATTATTACAAACAATAAAATGGCTTTTTTAGATTACCTACTCGCTCCACTACAGCTAGGCCACGCAATAACATAATATAACCAACTCTACTTCTGGAATACTATGTAAAAAATTTCCCTTTTTCCCTTTACCATTTACCATTGCCTTACATCATCTGCATAGGCAGAACGATTCGTTTGGGGCGCAGATGCAAGACGCGCGGCATCACAGATCTCGCAGTATTGTATGCAGTCACAACCACCGTAGCCTCATCCATAGCCCGAACACTCTCGGGACTTGCTATCGCCACTGGGAGATTAAGATAAAAATGTCCATGCTTACTCTGGTCATCGTCCAGTATTGATTCAAACGATGACAAATCATTACCTAAGTGATAGGCCAATATAGGAAGCATGAGTGTTGCTCCAAATCCATACACTTTTTCATTCGAAAGAGACTGAATATATCTATTTGCCACAGACATGCGAGCTTTATAATCACCATAACTTTCCAATATATTACTACGATCAAAGAGCGAGTTAGTAGAAATCTTTATAGGCTTAGACTTCTTTGCACTTTTACGAAATGATACGAGGAGTGCGCCCCAATGAAAATAATTTACAGTTGTATCTACCACCTCTCCTCCATGATTTTCAACTAAATACGTAAACGAATCTTTAGAATAGAGCTGCAGATGCTGATGAAAAATCTGATCAAATCGTCGGTCTGTCAGGACCGGTTCAAGACTGGGAAACTGAAACATAAATTGTGTTTTATCAGTCGCTACATCAAATAGCTGCGATATGACACTAGACGGATCCTTTATATGCTCCATCGTATGACTACTGATGACAAGCGTATCATCACCCATGTACTTGGTCATATCTATATTTTCGAGAAAATCACCAATGACCGTCATCTGATCATCAGACAGCTCTTCCTCTCGCCCTTTAAGCACTGGATCAATTCCTACTAACCGCTTGGCTTTTCCACGGAGAGCATTGAGTAAATACAGATCACTACATCCAACATCAATGATGGTGCCAATTCTGCCACTGCGTACATGAGACATGATGAAATTGAGGAAAAAATCATTGGCGGCAGGAGCAGTCTTACTCTCTCCGGTGCGGAAAAAATAGGCATCAGAATTGTATAAAAATTTTGGATCGACGATGGTGCCTAATTGTCCATGATGACACGTATCGCAAACATAAAACTGCTGATCTACAAACCCCATCCCCTTTGGCTGCTTTTTTTTGACAAATATTTCAGTCAGTGGAAGTCGTGGTAAATCAATAAGTGTACGTCCAAGCTTGGCACCACACACAGAACATGTGCTTTTTTGTGAAAACGGTATGACACTGTAATCCATATATTTTTAAAATGGCCCGGTAAATGTAGGGTCAGGCTGATCTGAGCTCACATTGGGCGTATCTTTTATATCACATATGATGCCATCTATCTGCTCTTTTCTCAAGCCCATCAATTGGAGCGTTTTAAGTACTATTGTTTTTGCAGTTGGATAATATGCCTCAGCCAGTTGTTTAGCAGTAGGCACGGGTAAATCTGGTGATGCTACACGTACAGGTGGAGCCAATAGTGATATCCCTTTTTCTGCCACATGTGCGAGTATTTCAGCAGATACACCAAACGACGTGTGTCCCGTATCAGCAACAAGTAGTCGCTTCGTTTTCCCCACTGACGCCTCTAGGGTAGTCCAGTCAATTGGCTTGATCGATCGCAAATCTACAACTTCCGCACGTATTCCAGCCTTTTTGAGAATTCCATGCGCCTTCAAGCACTCCACTGTCATGTATGATGATGACACAATAGTTACATCAGTGCCTTTTTCTATAACTCGTGCAGATCCAATAGGTGTTTCAACATATCCAGAGAGCACAGGTCCAGTTACTTTATGAAGCCACCGGTGCTCTATATAAATCACAGGATTGGGATCGGCTATAGCTGAAAGTAACAATCCCTTTGCGTCAGATGCAGTTGCGGGCATCACGACCTTTAGACCAGGAATGTGAGCAAATAACACCTGCAAACTCTGTGAATGCTGTGGCCCTTGACCCCATCCGCGACCAATAATCATCCGTATGACTATTGGCACTGATACTTGACCCCCATACATGTAATACCATTTGGCAGCATTATTAATAATTTGATCAAGTGATAGCAATGCAAAATCTATCCGCATGTGTGTGAGTATCGGCCGCATACCCGCAAGTGCGGCTCCTATAGCAACTCCAGTAAGTCCATTTTCACTTACTGGCATATCCATGATGCGATAAGGACCATGCTTAGCAGCCAGTCCCGTAGTCGTACCAAAAGCTCCTTTAGGGTCAGGAATTCCCTCACCTATAGCAAACGTAAGAGGATCCCGAGCAAGCGCTATATCAAGTGCATCACGTATAGCATCTGCGTATGTCATTTCACATGTTTTTCCATCAAATTTTTGTGTGGTATTTTTCATAGCCTATTGCCTACTTGCATACATTAACTCTTCAGTTAACTCAACACGAGACAATGCACTTTCTTTGGCAAATATAAATGCAGCATCTACTAATTGTTGTACGTCTTTTTCAATAGTTGAAATCTCATCAGTAACCTTCATCCCCTGCTGTTTCATCATTTTTTGCGCCAAGAGAAGAGGATCTCTCCTTTTCCACTGCTCTTTCTCACCTTCTGACCGGTAACCCGGAGGGTCTTCCTTGGGTCCGCAGTGTTGCAAGGTACGATATGTTTCAAACTCTACAAATTGCGGCCCCTTGCCACTTCGAGCATTACTGACTACTTTTTTCGCTATGGTACGTACTTTTGCAATATCATTTCCATCAGAGTGAAATGCCTTGGCACCAAGCGCCTGCGCAACAGGAAATATGAACCGATCAATTTGTCTTTCCCGTATGGGAGTGTTAGTTGAATATCTATTGTTTTCACAGACAAATATGACAGGAAGAGCATGGAGTGCTGCAAAATTCACACTTTCCGCAAATACCCCTTCCTCAGTAGCCGCATCACCAAAAAACACCACAACTACTTTCTTTTCTTTTTTCCGAAAAACGCCATAAGCTGCACCCACTGCCACAGGAATAGTACTCGCAACAATTGGAGTGGATCCCCAAAAATTCACTTTTTGGTCAAGGAGATGCTGTGAACCACCAAATCCCTTTGCACATCCTGTCGCCTTACCATAGAGCTCTGCGATAAACGCTGGTAAGTCGCCACCTTTTGCCAAGTAGTGCGCATGTGACCTGTGTGTAGAAAAAACTATATCTTCAGTTTTTAGATAGTCACAGATCCCGACAGCAATCGCTTCTTGTCCTACTGCCAAATGTGTCGGACAACGAATCTCATGAAATTGATATTCGTGCGATATACGCTCTTCAACCCTGCGTATATACAGGAGTTTTGTATATAAATCTCGTAATTTTTTATTTGTCATGTATACCTAAGCCAATTTATTTCAACTGTTTTTGCTGCATGGTTTTTATATTAAAAAACCTATTATCATGAAAAGCATCAGTAATTTTTCCTGCCCTATATGCCTTCACGAGATCAGAAATAGCATCCTCGACTGTACGATTAGGAACAAACCCTAATTCTTTTGCCACTTTATTGGATGACACTCTATAAGAACGCAAATCATTTGTAGGAGTGATCTCAATTTCAATACTATCGTCCCCGATAACTTTTTTGACCATTTTTGCTATATCAATGAGTTTCATATTGTCAAAACCGACATTATAGATTTTGCCAAAAATTTTCTCCTTCGGTTGCTCAAGCATAAATAGATACGCATCTGTCATATCCTCTATATGAATATTTGGCCTCTCCTGCTGCCCTCCATGAACAGTTATCTTATGTTTGACTAATGCACTCAGTGTCAAAATATTCACAGTCAAATCAAGCCGTAATCTTGGTGCATATCCACAGACTGTTGCTGGTCGTAGTACCAATGGAGTAAATATATCATCACCTTTTTCTACAAGATACGGCTCACAAAGAGCTTTAAATTTTGAATAATCAGTAAGTGGCTCAAGTGATAGCTCTTCAGTCACTTCCTTTTCTTCTTTGACTCCATATACACTTGAGCTACTAGCATAAATAAATCGTTGCACGCCCACTTCTTTTGCATCATCAATAAGAGCTATAGTCGCGTCGTAATTGATAGATTTTCCTAAACCAGGATCCAACTCAAAACTTGGATCATTTGATATACATGCCAAATGGATCACTGCATCAACACCAGTAAGTGATTGTTTCAATAGTGCTCGGTTTCGCAAATCTCCTTGAACTTGATGTAATTTTTTATGTGATACATGTGCAGGAAATACCACTTCTCCTTTTCCGTACAAATACAAATCATATACTGTCACTTCATAGCCCTTATCCAAAAGTTTTGGAATTAATGAAGAACCCACATATCCTGCACCACCTGTTACAAGCACATGACGAATTTGTTTATCTCCTTGCTTAGAAGTTTTTTTCATAGCATATCCTTTCCTCATTAAATCACTTTAATAATCGCGTGATAAATTTGGCCATTTCATCAAACTGCATAGTCCGCTTGTTTCCAACGGTCTGCACATGAAGTGCTCCTGCTACATTTCCCACAAATCCTACGAGCTCTCTCTCAAACCCCATAGCCACAAGTGGCGATGATATAGCAAATAATGCATCTCCCGCTCCTACTCTGTCAACTACTTTGTCAGTCAAGGATGGCGTTTCCAAATATCCATCCTTTTTTGAATATGCAACTGATCCATGTTGACCTTTTGTAACGAGTATTTCTTTACACTTCAATTTAGATCCAATCCGCTTCACAAGCGAATTTAGATTTCCATACCTGTCGTGCATAGCTAACCGTAATTCGGTATCATCAATACAGACAAAATCAGCCCGAGGATATTTGGTCACGACATTAAAACCAAAGTTTGCACTATTTGCCTGCACATTGACAGCCAAAAATTTCGCGAGTGCTGTAATAGTCTTAATCATTCTTTTCGTCACAAATCCATGCCCAAAGTCGTTGACAATTACAACATCATATTTAGGCAGTTCGCCTTTTAACCAATCTATTACAGACGATTCCAACTTCTCATCCACATCTTCATCTTTGATATAGCTGATTTGAAATAATTTTTGCTTCGTAAGCTCATCTATAAAACGACGTTTAATAATGGTTCCGCTATTATTTTTATAAAAGAACTTTGGTGATACTTCTGAACGCAAATGTTTACGTATAAACCCTTCAAATGATTTTTTCTTTCCCAAAAGCGTCAAAAGTGTTACATTTTCAGATAGTGCACTTACATGGTTTGCAGCTGCAAGCGCACCCCCCGCAAATGACTCCTCTGACAAATATTTGTGCACAGCAATCGGCTCTTTCGTCGACTTGCCCATTGGTTTTGAATAATAATATTGATCTATAATCGCATCACCTATAACCAGCACCGATAATTTACGAAGTGCTGCTAACTTTTCTATGACAAATGCATCTGAATACTTTTTCCGAAACTGAGTTAAAAATTGTTTTGTCCGTGTAGGATATACTGCCAAATATTGATTAATTAAATGGGAAGAACTGTATACAATATCATCTGTATATTGAACTAATCCATCAACTGCCTTTATAGCTTTTTCTTCATCTAGCTCTTGTTGTTGTGAAAGTGGGTTTGTCCGCCGATTTTTATGTTCCGCACCTTTTACATACACATCTGGGATAAGCAAATTAATTGCATGTTTGGCTGTTTCACTATTAACAATGGCCACATAATCAACAAATTCTAGCGATGCAATCACTTCTGCTCGTAAATCTTCATGAAATATTGGTCTCCCCGGTCCTTTGTTTACATGTTTATCTGCGATTATTGTGACAACAAGGATATCACCAAATTCTTTAGCTGATTGTAGATGTCGTATGTGGCCTGGGTGTATGAGATCAAAAACTCCATGACAGAGGACAATCTTCTTGTGTTCCTTTTTAATCCTGCGAATCGTTTTTGCAAGGACACTAATTTTTGAAATTTTTGTATCACTCATTCTGCCCATAAAATCTATAATATCACCAATATTTTAACTCGAGTATAGACAACTTAGGCAGGTGATTTATGAATACTATACATGATTTACAAGTTTTTGCGAACATATAAATTTTATGAATTTATACTTGAATACGATAATATAAATAATGCAAAAGCAACATCTATACTCTCTATTTAGTACCAATCGCTACAATAGTGGTACCTTTTTGAGTATGAAACAAATTGTCGATACTCATAACGATAGTACCGATAAAATAATACATTTTGGAAACAATAGAACTACTTCGAAATGTCTTCGGATTGTGCCCCACTCTCTTTTTCACAGAGAACTTGTCATATAAATATATAACAAGTTTATGAAGCGGAAATCCCACGGTCGATATTTCTACATATGAGAATTGACGAAACGCACTCGCTATTTCAGAAATACGAAATCGACGTACATGCTGCGCATAATCATCTAAAATTGTCCAAAATATAGGATCATTTGGTGTCGTGAGCAATAATTTACCACCAGGTCTTAAGCTCTCATAGGCAAAATCAACAATTTTTTGATAATTCTCTATGTGCTCAATTACTTCATTGAGGATCACATAATCTACGAGTCCAAATTGTTTTGGTCGAAGCTTTGTTAAATCTGCCCGTACAAACTTGACTCGTTTTGAAACACCCTCGCTCTTTGCATGTGCATTACCATTTTCAACAGCCTTTTGCATATAATCCACACCTATAGCAGTAAGCCCTAATTGAGCTGCATAAAACGTATTCCTTCCGGATCCACATCCAAGATCTAACACAACGCCGCCGCGCTGTACATCTACAGAACTAAAAAGTTTACGCGTCAGATACCAAAAAAATGGATCTTTATTTTGTGTATCATAAATGACCTCACGTGTTTGTTCGTATAATTTCATATAAATTCTATTTCTCCCAATAATCAACAGCAACACACACACTTCATACTTGAAGACAAAACTAAATGTCTAAATTCTTATTTAGAAAGATATGTGAACCAATCTTTGGTTGCTTTTTGTATATCGATAGCAGACCAAACAGGAGCATTTTTCCAATATTCCTTTTGAGACAATACTATTTTGACACCTTCTTCAAAACTTATTTTTGGCTTCCAACCCAACATCTTCTTGATTTTTGTTATATCTGCATGCGTCTTGTCAGGTTCACCAGGCCGCTTAGGCATATTGACAACATTCCCACCACCCAGCAACTTGACGAGATGATTGATAGTATAAGTTCCACCGCTACCTACGTTAAACACCTCACCTACCACATCAGATGATGCAGCCGAAATACATGCATCTGCAACATCTGTAACAAAAGTAAAGTCACGCGACTGACTCCCATCCCCCACCACGGTAAATGGAGCGCTAGCTAATAATTGTGGGATAAATGTACTAAACACTGGTCCATAATCATCTGACACACGTGAGCGGGGACCAAATACATTAAAAAAACGTAAACTGATTGTTGGAAGCTTATATACACGTGCCCAATGGAGCACATACTGTTCACCCATCCACTTGGTCAACGCATATGGGTACTCTGGCTTTACTTGCGCTGTCTCAGAAGTTGGAAACACATCCGGAAATCCGTAACAAGAAGAAGATGCTGCATAGACAAAACGCTTGACGCAATTTTTCCTAGCTGCTTCAAGCACATGCACTGTACCCGTAACATTTACTGCGTGATATGCAACTGGATTAGTAATAGATGGAACAATATCGCTTCTCCCAGCCAAATGAAACACCCAATCTACATCTTTAAATATCGGATTATCTATAAGCTCTGCTTTAGTAATATCAACATCATGATAGGAAACATTTTTATGTTTTACCTTGTCTATCTTTCTCTTTGTACCAGCAGGAATATAATCTAGTGCGACTACCATATGTCCCAGAGCCGCCAACTGTTCCACCAAATGACCGCCTATAAATCCTAACCCTCCTGTTACGATAGATTTCATAAAATAATTCCTCCAAGAGCATCAGTATATCATAGAAATCAGCTTCGTTTTACCTCAAAAATCGTCGCATCTTGATTTTCAAATATTGGATGGACAAACGAATACCGAGATATATCACCTAATGATTTTTCTTGATATCCATAATATATATATTGCACATTATAAGAATCTAAATATTTTAGCGCATCTTCTTCAGAAAGTGTTGCTGTAAAAAAAATATCTTTTTGGTGATCCATAATTTTTCCTGCTTCTTCAGGCCACGCGATCGTATTTCCTAGCACTCTATTGTGACTAAAAAGCATGAGATTACTACTTGCCTCCCACCGAGCTATGACCACACTTTCAACAGGTGAGTGATCATTAAGATATTTGTATGCGTCATACATAAATCTTGAAGGGAATGTCGCAATACTAAAGTCAGCAAAATCCGTATACTCCCCTATCCCTCGCTTTAAATCATCTACAATGCAAGGCACTGACAACAATATGCAAATAGCTAGGGCTAAAGCTGCCACGTGATGATGAAAAATTTGACGAATCTTTTCAATAAAAAGTGCAAATCCTAAACCGAGTGGAACAAAATATAACCCCTGTAAAAAACGTACTCTATCAGAGTTGATAAATTTATATCCATACACAAATAACACAAGCTGCAAGACAATCCAAAGCCATACATGCACGTAGTTACTATCTTTTTTCCTGATCGACCACATCAATCCTATAAATCCAAACCATAGCAGCGGTCCGATAGCCAATATAGTTGTTTTAATACTTTCAAAATTGAACATATCCGTATACACATATGCATCAAGCCACTTTATGCCGTAGGCTTGTTGTCTCAGTATTGACCAATATATGAGTCCTAAACCTACTATCACACCAATAAGCCCAAAAAGGATATGCATCTGCACAATAGGCTTTATTTTCAATCTCAAAGTATTGAAACTAAGGATCGCAACAAGTACGACTGCACACAAGATACCAAACGATGGGTGGATTATACTTAAGCTTGCTCCTAAAAGTGCCAATACAGCACCTATTTTATATAGCCCCGATTTATATGGCATACGAAGAACTACTTCAAAAATTAATATAAACACTATGGATCCAGCAATATAATGAGGCCTGGTGGTAATCCTCTCCACCCAATTTTGAGCAAAAGGAAAAACAGCTAGTCGTTGCACATTCCAAACACCATTTTGTGAAGCAAGCCACCCTATGGGAGTCAACACATATGCACCTACTAAACCAATCATGGCATTTGTGTGTGACAAAAATATCTTATAAAACCTGTATGTCACAAAAATTAACACAACTCCAAGTATGGCTCTACTCAAATGATAGATTAGTGGAGCAGAAAATGTAAATACACCGCCAATTTTTCCCATGAACGTATAAAAAATATGGATAAAAGTAAATGGTTGATCCAGAGGGTAAGACCGAAAAGTCATATACCATCCCCCAACGCTTCCCTGCTTAATATAAGATACATACCCTATATAATCAGGGGAAAATCCATGATATCCTCCGTATACTCGAGTAGCTGGAGTCATAAACCATTCCACGAGTGTCCCCGTCATCCCCAAAACAACGACAACAAAAGTAAATAGCCAAAGACTACGAGGTGTTGCCAATATGTTTCTTCCTATATGTCGCAATCTAAGATTCATAGTAATCCTGTGTTTTCTGGATGTTTCCACAGATAGTATAGGAGTAATATCGTAATCCCTGTGACCGCAGCTCCAATCCATACACTGATTGGCTGATAGGAAAAGACTACTCTATGAGTACCTTGTGGCAACAATACGCTTCGAAACGACAAATTACTTTTGTATATATTCGTTGGAACTCCATCTATACGAGCAGACCAACCAGGATAATATACTTCACTGGATACTAAGTAACCAGGACATTCTCTCGATGTTTGAAGAACAATCTCATTATTTGTATACGAAATGATAGATACGCTTCCCGGACTGATAGTTGTGCACGGCTTAACAAGCTCAACTGCTCCTTCAATGAGGACTTCGTGGGCATATTTGGAAAATCCTGAGGCGATTTCAGCATACACTGCTTCTGACGTAGAAAAGTAACGTGCCTGATCAACAAAATAAAACCGTGGGAGCACCTGAGTATTTTCATACAATCTATATTGTCGTTCCAAATCCTCTTTCACAAGCCGATATTTTGATACGACACCATGCAGTGTATCTGCAAACGTAGGCAATAAAACGTATTTAATATTGAGAAAATCCACAGAGCTGCTACCTAAATTCATATATGGAACCTGTACATCATGCTGAAGTATGCTCGGTGTAGCATTCCCCAGTGATGCATCAACGAATTGGTAATACGATTTTAGTATAGATGGATCATACCCCGTACTATCAAAATGCCCATACATCATAGCAGCATCAGGATCCATGCTATTGCGCGGCTCAAGCCATACACCAAAATTTGGTAAGTAACGAAAGAGTTCATCATTTTTGGGCTGTAACTGAGACACCAAATATGGATCATGTCTATCTTCAGGCACTAGCTGACTTGCGATAAAATGTCTCCCATAAGGGATTAACTCATATAATATTAATACCAACACTACAAGCTGTATTTTGAAATATTTAAGCAAAGATACACCATATGCTGCCAGTACGGATCCGGAAAAAACAAAAAGCACCATATGTCTCGGAGGAAATCGAAGATAATGATACATAGGCACGATTTGCCATAGTATTTTTTGTAAATCAACAATTGCATTTGACCCTAGAGAGATCCAAATGGTAAAAAAAGCAACTGCAACCATCGACCCAAAAAATACTACATTTCCTTTTTCACGATGATTTACATGATCTTTGATTCCTAAATTTCGTCTAACCGTTTGCACAACTAACCATAAAAGACTCATGCAAAAGAAAAATAAACCTACTTTACCAAAATACGCCGCATGCTCATGATAATTTGGTGGTGGACCTGCATAAGTATGTTGATCTCCAAAATGAAACGGATCATACAATTGCCACAAACTTTCAAGCGTCATCGATCCATACGTTATCCACTCATAAGGAAACTGAAATGTTCGTATACCCTGACGAAAAAATTCCTGCACAGGATAAGTTTGTATACTGGATGCCCCCATTGCCAGTAACCCTGCCATGCCACAAAGCAGGAAGGGGCGCAGGCTTTTCAAAGAAATACTTGTACAAACTATATAGATACCGAGTGCTTCTACTGTAAAAAATGCCATCGTTTGATACCCAGCAAACAATTGAGCTGCAAATGCTACGCTCGCTATCACAAGCGATGATCGTACATGCTTCCGATCAGCACGCATAAGAGCATCAAATGCAGTAAAACTCCAAGGGATATACGATGCTGCTGCTATCACATCCATATGTCCCGCCCATATTCTAGACATAAAAAACCCAGACAATCCAAAAAAAATTCCACCTATAAATGCAGGCACGGAAGCCATCTTAGAACGCAATAACACATACATGCCACACATAGCCCAAAGGATGTGTGCATACACATGCCACGAAAAAGCCAAACGTAACGGCAAGAATACATACAACCACGTGAGAGGATACCAAAAATTTACAATCGCATTCCCAATAAAGGGCACACCAGAAAATATATAAGGATTCCAAAGAGGCAGCCTACCTTCGGACAGACTTTGATTGACAAATGTTCGATAAAAATAATAATTCCTATGGATATCATCACCAAATAATAGATGTTGAGAATCCAAAAATAATACGGAAAATAGTACGACAAACAGTATCGCAGAGTACAAAATCACAGGAATTAATATTAAGAATGCTTTTTTGACCATAATTTTTCCAGAACTACCCAAACGATTGCACAAGCTGTACTAAGAATGGAAACTATTGCCCCTTGATACATGCTCGTTGGCACATAAGCAAATTCTATTTTTTTTACGCCTTTTGGTACAAAAAGCGTACGAAAAGCCAGGTTTCCCTCAATTATGGGCGTTTCTTTGTCATCCAAATATGCATGCCACCCAGGATAATATACTTCACTTGTAGCTAAAATTGCCCCACACGCACCATCTGACGAGAGCAGTATCTTATTTGCCTCATACAACACAAGAGATAGTTTTGGATACGCTCCTAACGGACAATCCGAGGAAAGTGGTGTACCAAGAGGCACAAAATGACGATCCACTAGCACAGTGTTTGATATATTCTTTATTTGTCGGGAAACGATAGCCTGATAAATCGCCTGTCTATCAGCCAATGGAAGTAAATCTCGTGTAAAGAAAAATCTTGGGAGCACTCGGTTATTTTGATACAACCTATACATTCGCTGTCCATCTTCGCGCAGCATTGTATACCAATCTGAATACGCCCTCCCAATTGGATCCTGCCAAGGAGGCACAAGTACATATTTAATATTCAAAAAATTTACATATGGGGATAATAGATCCAGGTATGGTACTTGTACATCATAGTCTCTGATAGAAGGTTCACTCATGCCATTCATCGCAGATATAAATTCAAAGTAATTTCGAAGCATAGACGGATCATATCCGGTTACCGAATACACTCCGTAATAACTAGGTGCCGCAAAATCCAAGACATCCCGTGGTACAGCTCCTTGATTAAAATTTGGTACATACCGCACCAAATCAAAATCTTTTTGCAGCTGTTCTAATACATATGGCTCATGTCGGACAGTAGGCAACTCCTTTAAACCCACAAAATGTTTGGTAAATTGCGTCATATCCACAATCACTACCAGCAAGATTCCAAATTGTATCCATTTATTTTTAAGATATGTCAACGCAAATCCTGATAAAGCACTCATGCCAAATACAAACAGAATCACATGTCGTGTAGGTATTCGAATTGACTGATACAAAGGCACATGCTCATACAGAAATCTATTGAGATCAAATGGAGCGTTATATGCAAACGAAACCCATAAGCCAAATATAGCTGTTCCTATAAAAATCCAAGCATGAGTATTTTTCCTCAATTTCAGAAACGAAATGAAAATCATGACAATCCCTAAAACTAGTGGCAACACCCCTATATACCCAATCCGCTCATGATAGAACTGCCATGGACCAAAGTATGTATATTGATCTCCATATATAAACGGCATGATATATTCGACCAGATGTGTTGGCTCTAGCGCTCCTATAGCAAGCCAGGCATAGGAAATGTCAAAACTTCGGACAGTCCTACCCACATATTCACTGTTAGGAAAATACTGAACAGATATAAGTCCAAATGCCAAAGCGACAGCCACACCAGATGTTATGAGAGGCTTTACTGATCGTTGTAACAAGGCATAATAAAGCGTCCCCATTCCCAACATTTCCAACGCAAAAAGAGTGATAACAGGATAACCTGATACAAACATAAGGGCGATAGCAAACGCAAAAGCGACAGTACGAATGGCGGAAACTTTTTCTATCGCCCAAAAAAAGACTCGAAATACAACAGGCATCATGGCAAATGCTGCCAGAGCGTCAAAATGCCCCGCCCATATCTGAGCCGCAAATGGCCCAGACAAGCTATACGCAATTGCAGCAACCATCGCTGGCACTTTTGTGGTCCATGTACGCACAAGCATATACATTGTGCACATTGCCAAAAACATATGAAACGCAAAATACCACGCAAATGCATATTGGAGCGACACAAAGCTTAATATCCAATGTGGCAAGTACCATATACCAGAGTGAAATGCTTGCGTATAGGGCAGTCCACTAAATTGAAATGGATTCCAAAATGGCAAATGTCCCTGAGCAATCTCTTGATTAAAAAATGATATCCAAAAATACGATAATCGATCTATATCATCACCAAACAGCATCATTCCTTTGGGTGGCACAAGTCCTGGCCAGAGCACATAGCCAGTCACGAGTATAAATAACATAAAAGGAATCATTGTTACAAAAAATTTTGGCAATCTCAAATATCTTTGTAATAATTTAATAACATTCATTGCATACCTCGCTTGTGAAACAAATATGTACTAGCTTTCCAACATGCCCCCACCCCAATGCCAGCTAAAGCAAACAGAAGTGGATAAAACGGCACTGTGATTCGATATTCAGCATGACTAAAACTAAATACAAATGTGGCATAAACTAAAGACCCTAGAGTAGACCACCATGTCCATCGAGAAAGATGTGTTGTTCTGCGAACTGTTTGCACAAGCCCTACGATAGTCATGCCCAAAAGCAGCAAATTTCCCAGATATATCCAGGATCTCCTCCATACAAATTCTGGTTCGTAATAAAAAAATATATTTTCTTTCTGCCACATATACCACATTTTAAATACACGCATCTTGGCATAATCCCAAGGGTCTTTAACTATCAAGTCCCACGCGCGTTTAAAATATTTATCCGCCATTTCTTTCCGTCCGGCAGGCGTCCGCTCAGGGTTTTGCTCTGTATAATATTCATAAAACATTGTTGCAGTCTCAGGGGGATACACAGTGGTAAAAGGATCGAGTTGACGGAGCATAACACCGTTATAAAACTCCTTCGCATAAAAACTATCAACAGTCGTAATATTGATTTCTCTATATTTTTGATAATTTGTGATAAGTGGATACAGCACTGATGCTGCAAGTCCTAGCAAAATGCCCCCATAAGCCATCCATTGCAAAGACTTTCGAATCCAAAAATACGTAAGAGCTATAGGTATTCCTGCCCATATAAATGCTGCATTTCGCGTCTCAGCTGCAATTCCAGCCACAAGACCAAAGAGAATCCCACTCCATATATTAGGTTTTTTCAAAAACCACAGCCCAACGACAAGTGTCGCAATGATCGAAAAAGTAGAGAGTACTTCAGAAAGTAACACACCCACATATCCAGATGTTATGGGATTAAACGTGTACAGTACAAGCGAGAGAAGTGATTCTTTTGTACGCCCAAACCCGTATCGCACCAACACATATACTAATACGCCACTTAAACTATCCAGAACAGCTTGCGCATTATAAACAGCATCAATATTTCCTATTCCTGCTTGCAAATAGACAAGAACAATAAAAAGCGGATACGGATACGTTCGATAACTATGAGGAGCAAGCATAAACGGTGCCTCAATCATCCGTTTCGCATAGTTCTCATACTCCACCTGGTCATACAAAACCGGCTGAGGATTACCATGAATAAGCCAGAGACGAAACCATATCCCTACTAAAAAACAAAAAAGCACAAAAGAAATTTCGGCAATAGCCTGTTTTTTTCTCATACACATTTAGACAGTGGATATACGAAGCAACGAATTTATCAATTAAATTTTGGCTTATAAATCATGATATAACTATTTTCATACACTTTTTCCAAAAATGGATATACTTTGGACATATCAGCATGTCCCCCATCTTCTTTTTCGAGAGGGCCATAAAATATTCGACTAATTCGTTCTGTTTGCAAAAATTCTTGTGCTTCGGCTGGCTTCATGGTCCCAGCATAAAAGGCTCTCGTAAACATCTTTTTTTCTTCAAGCTTCACCGTGTTGTCATGTCCTATGTATACAGTATTACCGCTGTAGACAGGGATATAATTTCCTGTATTTACCTCAGATAAAACCACTTCTTCACGCTTTGTGGTGTCTTGGATAAATCGAATAGCGTTTACAAAGTCTTTCAACGGATACATCACATAGCTCCCCTGTGGAACCAATGGATATGTCGCACGTATCTTATGATCAACAAAGTCATGTTGCCACATATATGACGAATACATATAAAATAAAAAGAGCGCAATATAAATCACGCATAATATTGACAATGCCCAAAGTGCGAGAAATACCGGACGCACATTTGTAGAAACTTCTTTCATTGGCACGAAGAGAGTCATAGGAAGAGCAGAAAGAAAGTTTGTAATCTTCCGCGCGTGCGCCCGAGACACACCGACTCCGCTGACTCCTTGCACACGCAACACGTGCACGAGATATGCATATACTGTATAAATCACATAAACAGACAATAATCCCAAAGGCAAATGTGGGATCATTTCCGAAAACCTCAAAGGGCTTTGCTGCGGGATAAAATTAAATATACCAAGCAAAAACGCCCATGCCATCACCCAAGCGACTGCCACATACAGTCGCGTCTCTCTTTTCCAAATAACCAACAAAAGCCCTAATATACCCAAAGGCAATACTGGCCCTACTGCTGTAAAATACTCCTGATATTGAAATGGTAAAGGCTTAATAATATCTAACTCAGCAAGTCGTTTCCATGGATAAAAACCCGTCATGAGACTTAGATACACTAGGGAAGGCACAGAAAGCATGACATTAACACCCATTGGTACTACAAATTCTATAAACTTCGAAAAAATATTTATCCGTTTACCCTGTCGCTGGAATATCGCCGATATAAGCGCATAAAATCCGTATACGCACCACACCACAATGATCCCCGGAGGAAAAAACACTCCCAAAACAAACCCCATCACACCCAAAAATATCCAATTCCCCCATTTCGTCCGAACTGTATCGTTACAAAACCCGAGGACTAAAAATATCATCAAGGCCTGACCTAGCACAAGATGTGGTATGAAGGTAATACGTTGCAAACTATCCATGACGCTCCACCACGGCATATAGCCACCTAGCCTGGGAGATCCGTCCTCCATCCACTGAAATTTTGGCCACGAACTAGCAGTAACTGCTACCAAAAATGCAAATACCTGCCATCGTATCGTCGCAAAAGATTGTTTTGCAAACTTTGCAAACATCACAAGAAGTGTAAACCCAAATATAGTGCGTGCCACATGATACACATCTGAGGATAGGTGCCACGGCACACGAACAAATCCTCCTATCCAACCTAATGCTAAATATAATATATGTATATAAGAACCATTGTGCGGCTCAGAAGTATACTTTTCGACAACAGTAGGTGACCCCTCAATCCCCTCACGAATTCTCGACAGATAAAAATTAAAATCCGTTGGAAAATTATGTACAAGCTCAAAATATCTCTCAGGTCGGAGCGTGCTTTGCTGATTAATCTCATACATCATCGGCCAGAGAGAAAACTGGAGAAAAAATAAGCACAATAATATCCAAAGCCATCGTGACGCCATGAAGATCATTGTAAGAAATATTTGCAGAATGTGAAAGTAGATCAAAACCCATCAATACAATTGATACAGCGCATACCTCTCATTTTCATAAACTTTTTGTGCTATTGAGGCATAAAGTGGTTCACCATTTTGTAATTTTTCCCACCATATAAAGCGCACATGCTCTATTGTGGCAACATCATTAACAATACTAATATCCGTAGGATGCTCAATGGCAGCCAAATGTGCACCCTTCGTATTGCCATCATAAGTAAACGTTGGATGTCCTGTAATCGTTCGCTTGTCAGTAATTCCAGGAATCATTGTAGATAACCACCCCGGCGCCACAACAACATCATCATGATTTCCTAGATGAGTTAATGCTTCCATTGTTGCAAACACCTCAGGCGACATATACTGAACGATATTCCATCTATCTTGCTCAACACTTGCCATTTGCTGTTGGTAACTTGCAATATACGATGGAATTGCATTTATGGATAAAATACTGCCAAAAATAATGAGGGAAACATTCACAGACACCCCCACCTTCCAAAGAATTCGAACTATTCTCGAAATCGCAACAGCAGCTAAAAGCGCCGCTGGGATATGACTAAACCCTTGAAAAAAACGGGCATTACTAAGCGGCAAAAGGTTGGATGGAACAGTCAAAACTACAATTGGTACGACAAACCATCCTATCACTAAATACCAAAGCGAATTCTTTTGACCGAGACAAAACACAATTCCAAGAAGAGCAATATACCCCACGACGCCCAAAACATTCAAAAAACCTACTCCATTCAGCTCATATCTCATCCCTGCTTCCCAATCTCGAAACGCTGTCCATGGAAATACACTATTTTGCAGCAATTGAAAGGCGACTATCACTACAAGGCTTGGAAAAAGCAAAACAAAAAACGTTTGCATAATCATCTTCAGCTGCATGCGCTGAATAATGCTTGCTGCTCCATATATACCTATCCCTCCAACATAAAAAAACAAAACCGCAGGATTACACCATGCTCCCAATGCTCCAAGCACTCCAGAAAGCACATAATTTCGAAATGTTTTGGCTGTCTGAATCAAATAAAATGCCCACATGAGGAGTACAATCGCCGCCATATGATGAGGCAAATATACAAATCGCACAACAGGATCAAATTCAGCCCAAAATGATCCAGATGTCACAAAAATTGCCCCCTGTTTTGCCCAAAACGGAGCGCCTACTATCATGAGTGCAAATGCCCCAAGGCGCACATATACCGAAGAAAAAAGCTGTCCTGCCAATCGGTAACCACCCCACAAAACCAATATGCCAAATGTCACTCGAAGTAACAGGTAAACATGTGGCATCCATAGTCTTAATACTCCACTTCCCAAAAAACCAGCAAGGACAAAAAACGTATTGACAAACTGTGGTGCAAAATATTCTGATGTATACCGAGATGTTACTAATATTTTCCCTTCAGCCCCCTGCTGCATGAGCGAAAGATAATAATAATAGTCTGGCTGATAACCATGCACAAGCGGTGATATATATCCCGCAGGCTTTGCTCCTTCAAACGCATACGTCTGAAATAATGACGCAAAAACTACTACGACACAGACTAGCAAAGCCAGTAAAGTTTCATACTTTCGAAGCATGGCACTAGTATAGCTATTCATGATATAAGAATCACGGAGAACTTTACTCCGTATATTTGTCCTAACATGCAAAAAATCAAGAATCTCATCACGCCGCTCAATATTGTATTTTCACTTTATCTGGCGCTCATCGTTGCCATGCGACTCCATCTTGCACTTACGAGATACTTTGATCAAGACGAGTTTGCACATCTCCATTGGAATTGGCTCATACTGCACGGACACTTTCCCTATCAAGATTTTTTTATCAACTTTACTCCAGTATATTATTGGATCCTTCACCCCGCATTTCTTTTACCCGATGGCCCCAACTCGCTACATGCTGCCAGAATCATACATATTATATTGTGGATACTTTCACTACTTCTTACATATAAAATTTCTCATAAATTTTCCCTCCCTGAGCTTGCTTCCAAACTCGCCGTTGCAGTAGCAGCAGTTTTTCCTATGGTCATCGATAAATCACTCGAAGTACGTCCAGATATGTTTATGACTCTTATGTACCTTTGGGCTGTGTACGCGACACTTACATATATTCCTAACCTACAAAAACGATTTCATATATATTGTATCGGTCTACTCACAGGACTTAGTGTACTCATTTTGTTAAAAATTGTTTATGCACTTCCTGCATTAGCCTTTCTTTGGTGGAATAAAAAAATTATAACGAAGCGAAATATTCCGCATCTTGTATTAGGATTTAGCACCCCTATCTTCTTATTTATACTCCAACAACTCATCCAGGGCACACTGCCACTTGCCTACGAAAACATCATCCACGGATCTCATGTTCTCAAAGAAGGTGAAGGCGCATTTGCACTCTGGAAGCCATTTGCCCCCTTAGCACTCGTGTATGTGACTGCGGAAGGCCCATCACTCCCTTGGTATATCAGCACTGCCACCTGGATATTCGGCATCCTGGGAGCACTCGTATTTCTAAAAAAATATACAAACGTTAGCTTATTTACCCTCATCTTTTTAGCAAGCGCAGGTGTCATGCTCTATGTGTTTCCAACTCCATATCTACAATATTTTATCCCAATAGGATATATTCTCGCTATTTCTGCAGGAAATCTCATACAAAAAATATTCACAATTATCCCTATCAAGCAGTCGTGGATCGCACTGTTACCACTACTTTGCATTCTCTGTTTCTCATACTTTGCACAATACAAAGATCGGATAGACCCAGGAAACCTGGATACCGAACAAGTTCAAGTTTTACACGATATAAATAAAATAAGTAGCGCAAATGAACCTATATACGACATGGTTGGTTCATATGTGTACCGTCCTGATGGATACTACATCTGTTGCAATGTATACAGTACTTTTGCATCAAGACTCGCTATTCCTCTCCCAACACTTGCAGAAAGCCTCATAAAATCCCAAACCAAATTCATCATTATGGACCGAAGTGGCAAATCATTTTGGCTCCCTACCCAACCAGACCTAGATTACCTCAACACCAATTATCAACCCAGTAGGTACCCAAAAATCTGGTCTCTTGGGTATAAATTTGATTGCCAAGATGGTGCGTGTACTCAAATTTCAGCCCATGCCCGTACTGTGGCCAACTCTGCACAACTGATCTCTATAAAAATTCCTGAGACCTTCAAACTACGGACAACTCCCCCAGGGCAATTCATCACATTTGAAGGAACCTCCATACCAGATGGCACTACAAAAAGGTGGGAAACAGGTATATATAGATTTACTGTTCCAAGCTCAATTACAAACTTTACGCTGCAGATTGATAGATAGTGATAGGATTGACGAATCATAATAATTTTTGATAGTCTCTATGACATATGGTTGCCCTCAAAAACCTTCTTCCCAAAGACACAGACACCAAACAAGTCTTAGCAGTTACCATAGGTGCATTCATATTTTTAACTGCTATCACTCTGTTTGCCTACAACCAAGCCAAGGGTCGCCCCAGCACTACTGTGCTCCCTGGCGGTGTAACCTATCTTGGCCCAAGCTCAACTCCATCCTATCAAGCCACAAAATCATCTCCTCCTGTTGGCACTATCCCCGTCGACAACAACGCGAAGTGGCAAGAGCAAAAAGGCAATGTCTTTCCTTACACATTTTCCTATCCATCAAATCTTGCATTGGGAGTATTTCCTGGTGATCCGTTTGATCCAATTACAATTTTTTACAAAGACACAAACGCAAATGAAAATATATTTTTACGCGTTGAAGACCTCTCAACAATAAATGACATGAAACAATATATAAATAAACCCAAAAAAGATTACGCACTCGTTTGGTGGAAACAGTACACCTGGAAAGGGGTAAACGACATCCAAGAATTTACAAACAGCACAGGGATGAAGGGATATAAAGTTAAATATATAGACGGTTTAGGCAAAACCCCATATGATATCTATTTTTTCGAAGTCCCAAAGCGACCAGAACTTGTCATCTGGATGGCTAGTTCCTTAGTAGAGCCCGCAGTTTTTGCAAAAATGGTTGACACTCTTGCGTGGAAACCAACAGGCACGACTCCAAAAGCTGTGCCGACATCAAAATAATTAATCAAACCTGTTTTTGAGTAGGTATATTCTTTTAGCTTATCAATACCTTCTAAATATTTTTCACTCTGATACCTTTTTCTCCAATAAAAATTTTGCTACAGTTATCTTTATGGCCACACAGCCAGACTCAAATTCTGCCACTTCAAATCAAAAACATCCACTCTGGCGTCAAACGTGGTTTCAAATTGTTGTCATTCTTACCCTAGGAGCTGCTCTTAGACTACTGGTCGTATTTAACCAAGGGTTTGAAGCTGATATATCTTTTTGGAAATCCTGGGGACTTGCTCCATATGATGGAGGGCTAGTATGGAGTCTCCATAATACCAATAACAACTATCCCACACCATTTGCCTATATCCTATGGTTTCTGACTATTGTTTATAGTCTTTTTAAAGATCCCCATAATTTTTATGAATTTTGGAATAATAACAATCTTCTTTTTCTTTTCTTAGCTAAACTCCCTTCAATACTGGCTGATTTTGGTATATTTGGATTTTTCATCTTTGTTGGTAAAAATGCCAAAAAACTCGGCTTTCCACAGTTTCCTTTGAACCTTTACTTATTATTTGGAGCACTTTATCTGATTAACCCACTCCCCATTCTTGATGGCGCTTGGTGGGGCCAAGTAGATAGTCTGGGCGTATGTGTATTTATTATGGCGTTTTTAGCAGCAGTATCTGGCAGACCCTTTTTGGCAGGCTTTGTCTATATGACAGCACTCATGATCAAACTCCAAAACATGATCTATGGTCCGATATTTTTCATCTTTCTCTGGCAGCTATACGGGTACCGAGGCCTCATTCAAGGAATTACAGGCACAGTACTTGCATTTTTTGGTCTCAATATAGAATTTCTCCTCGCACGCGATATGAGCAGAGTCATCAATTCGCTAACAGATAATTATGATTATTTTCCGCTATTGTCACTCAACAGTTACAACCTTTGGTGGATTGTCGCAGGCGGCGCTGGTATGAAAACCTCTGACAAGATAAATGTTCTAGGTATGCTCAATGGCAAACAAGTGGGACTCATACTTTTTTCAGGCATGTACCTATTTGGCACACTCCTTATGCTCTTGGCCAAACGTATGCCTGTAGGCCTAAACGAACATGAACAACGTAAATCTATCATTTACAGATTTAGCACCGCCCTCGTAGTAGGGGTAGCTGCATTTTTCCTCTTTCAAACACAGTCTCACGAACGCTATGCATTCCCGATATCAGCATTTCTCCTCATATGGGGCACATTTTTCCTCTTTTTCAAACACACTGATCAAATATCAACTATATTTAAAACAAATACATTTAAATTTTTCATCGGATTTTACATAGCTTTTTCACTTATCTATTTTTATAATCTCCATACAGCGCTTGTCGCCAATTACCCCAACAATGGACTGCCTTTCCTCAAGGAATTCACACAAACTATCTACACAATTCCTGCCGCAGCCATACAAATCATACTTCTAGGTATATTTCTCTTTGCGGTTGCCAAAACGATCCATTCATGGGCATATCTATTGTCACTTCTATTTATTACTAGCATGCTCATCAAAGGAAACCTACCCCTAATCCTTGGCAAACCCGTATCACTGACAGCATTTACTCCAGTCGTATCAGAGCAAGGATATGGCAAACGTATCTACGACATGCCCGTCAATGCCAGCGTTGGAGGTTTTAGTAAATGGTCACCACTCTCAGTCCAGTACTCCTTTTATAAAAAAGGTATAGGTACCCACGCATTTTCCTTTATGGATTACTATATTGGAGGAAACTTCAAACGCTTCACAACAGATATGGGTATAGACACGCAAGCAGGTAGTGCTGGAAGTGGGATATTTGAAATTTATGGCGATGGACAACTTCTCTATAGATCTGAAAAGATAGGTAGGTATGAGTACCCACGTCATGCGGATGTAGATATTACTGGCGTTAAAAAACTTGGCCTCGTCACAACTGATGCAGGGGATGGCAAAAATGACGACCATACAGATTGGCTCAGACCCATACTTTGGCAATAACACCTATGAAACATACACCTATACTAAATAAAACGATAAATGTCCTACACTCCGTAGGACTTGCAAAAACTGTAAGCATAATTATGCTCATCGGATCAATTGTATTTAATCTATGGCTATATAGATTAGAACCTACAGCCACTATTGACCCCAATGACAACGCATTTCAGTATGCTTTAGTTGACCGCACCAATAAAATGTGGGACTTTGGCATAAACAATTGCCCCAAAGATTTATTTTTTGGCATCTGCCACATGAGCTACCTTGTAGACCACTGGGTGCCTAACTGGGCTCAGGGATACAATCTTCCATACTATTACAGTCACGTTCCTCAAATAGCCATTGTCGCAAGCTACAGAAGTATATGGTGGATGCTGGGGGGAATGAGCTTATTTACCTATTACCACTGGATAATCTATTTACTCCTCTGTATTTTTCCACTTTCAGCGTATGTTGCGTTAAAAATTATTACCAAAAATCATCTTGTAGCTGGTATTGCTGCTCTGATCGCAACACACCTTTCTACAGATGGATTATACGGACTCGATCCATCATCTTTTCTCTGGAGAGGATACGGACTCTCCAGTCAACTTTTTGCCATGAGCTTTATCCCTATAGCTCTTGCATATACATGGAGATACCTATCGACACAAATGCAGGAAGGGAAATCATACAAAGATGAATTCTTACTTGGTATATACGAATCAGGAATTCCTACACTACTTACCAAACTTAACGTGCTTAAACTCAAAGTGGTTACTAAACCTACAAAAACGCTTACTGCAACTGATCTAGAATCTCTGGACCAAAGTTTCATCACTCCGTCAGAAACCGCCACACGGTATCACTGGAAAGCAGTTATATTTCTTGTCCTCACGACAGCTGGACACTTGGGCATGGGTATCTTAGCGCTCTTATCTATCATTGGCATGCTGGCAAGCTACATGACACTGGGCTATTTGCTCAGGACAAACGTCCGCACTTGGCTCAGATATAGCTTTCGACTATCCATTCGCACAGGACTTTTGGGAGGTGCGACAATCTTTTTTCTCTCCTACTGGATTGTACCAATCCTTATGCACAACAATTTCCACAACATTTCCGTCTGGGATCCTGTATGGAAATTTAACTCATACGGCGCAGATACTGTTATCAAAAATCTCCTCAATGGTGATCTCCTAGATTTCGGACGGCCACTCATATTCACAATCATGACCTTTGTAGGCTTTTTTATATGCATATGGAAAAAAGAATTTGTCCCAATTGCCGTATTGTTTCCTTTTTGGCTCATCATGTACTTTGGCCGTACCACATGGGGAAGTCTAATAGATCTTATTCCAGGTATGAAAGAGTATCATTTATCCCGTTTCATAGTAGGTATACATGTTGCAGGAATACTCCTGGCTCCTATAGGCATATGGGGAATAGTTGATACTATTGCAGACAAAACCAAGCAGATGATTCTACCTTTCCTTACTTCAGAATTGAAATCAAAAATTACTCAACCTAAAGCAACACAAATTTTTCAATTATTTACACTAGGAATTCTTTTATACATCATTCTACCGCCATTGTATGGCAGAGCCACAAACTACAACGAACTCAACGAAAAACTTATCGTCCAAGCAAACAATAACCACACACTTGAAGCCAGTGATGAAGCAGCACTATTTAAAGAATTTGATTCACTGCCTTCTGGCCGTATCTTTGCAGGTCGAGGCGGAGGTTGGGGTAAGGACTTTCGCATAGCAGAAACCCCATATTATATGAACCTCTCAACATATGGATTAGCTACAGTACTTTGGCTTCCAGAAACCTGGTCACCAAATTCTGATACTGAGCAATACTTTATCGAGGAAGCCCAATATACATATGATATGTATAATATTAGGTATGTTGTGGCTCCAGCAGACAAAAAACCACTAGATTTTTGGAAATTACGTACAAATTTTGGAGGATGGAAACTCTATGATGTCCCAACTTCCGGATATTTTGCCGCAGGAGTGCGGCCTGCGGTCGTGGCTGGAGAAAAAACAAATTTTTCAAACGTAGTACGACTATGGATGCAATCAGAGTACCCCAAAAAGCAACTCTATCCAGAACTCACGTTCTCCAAAAAGTATCCGGTCGATACTGGTTTACCTAACTTTAAGATGGTGGACGAGGCTATGTATCAAATCCCAGGAGGCGCTATGAAAAGTCTCTTTGCAGTGCCACCTGTATACATGGGAGGACCCGTCGTTCCACAACTCTCAGGCACCGAAACAGTCAATGAGGACATGATGTACTCAACCACAGTGACTGTACCAGAAAAATGTGTTGAATGTATAATTTTACTAAAAGTTACCAATCATCCAAACTGGATAGCCACTGTTAACGGGCGAAAAGTCAAACCCATGATTGTATTTCCATTTTTTTCAGCTGTACCTCTGACAAACCCGGGCACATATACAATCACATTTACGTACACTCCATCAGCCCTAAAAATCGGATTATTACTAATTTCATTACTCACAGCCTTGACACTCACGGGTGCCCAAACCTATACACATTTCAAATCCAAAGCTGTATAAATCTCAATCTACATATCCAACCGGTTCCAAAGTATTCATAACGTTAACAAATCCACAACTTCAATAATCTTCCTATAAGTAATTCTCCAAAATTGTCTGAAATATTTCAAATCATGCCTTAAGCATACAATAATCACATCTCACAAACGACTATATACTTAATTATCATAAATTAAAGCCATTTAAAGGCAATACAGCGACTTATATTTTCCTCACTTTTTACAAAAATTCACGGCACTAGCTGGTTATATATAATTTCAAAATATACTATCGATATTTGCCACTACCAAAATAACCCTACTTAAACCGACCAAAAAATCTACAAATCGTAAAATCTGTATGCTTTAAAAAATCAACTACACAATCTCTATCAATCAGAAATTTTCGCCTAATTAGTTCACATCTACCTAAGTCAATCTACGCACAATCACCATAATGTGCCACAACAATTTTTAATGACCACTATAGAACGCATTTCGCTTCATACACGGTGACTTCATGAAGATACTATCTTTTGCATACACATTTTCGCTAAATCGCATCCATCTATAAGATGTAGAATACTCACGCTAATGGTAAATTTATTCAATTTACAGGACTACTTTTTTATATAGCAATATACTTAAAGAAGATTTTACACATCATATATAAATATAACCTTATTACATTACAGGTCTATACAATTACTTAATTATATTATTATTGGATCGCTACACAACATATTGACAACACTTACCAATGTTCTACACTGGATATATATGAAAAAGAAACTAGCCCGCAAGGCTGTTCACAAAGCGGCACCTGTCAAAAGAGTTTCCCGCACCAATAATGACGAGACCTATCTTGTGGTCTTTAAGTCATGGATGTTTGTGGTGGCATTTGCCATCATGATGGGTGTTGGAGTCATCCTAGGGACTTTTGCCCGTGGTCAAGTAGAACAAGCCAACAACGGTCGTCCCACAGTTGCTGGAGCTCAATACTCACAGTAATTTCAATATTTTGATGCATACAAAACAGGATGATATTTTCATCCTGTTTTTTGTGGCATGAGAAGTGTAACAGTATCCCCCTTAATCAACAGTGCCTGATTATTTGCAAGTCGCTGACTGGAAATACCCTTATACAAAGCATCTTTTTCCACTCTCAGATTTTCTTCTCTCAGCTCCCCTATACCCCAATGTGGCAGTACTAAAATATTTGTTAAAGCAAGTCCTCCAGTTGACGTTAGTGCCTTTGCCATTGCAGGATCATCGACAAATCTGACCGGTGATATATCGGGTCCCGCCACAACTGATCCAGCACTGGATCCAAAATACCATGTACCTTTCATAACAGCGTCTTTTATTATTTCACCTGCGCCTGTCCGTCGCATCTCTTGTAACAAGTAAAACGTATTTCCACCGGCAACAAAAAGTACATCAGCCTGCCCCACTCCGTCCACTATTTGCGCACGGGTTGCTGTTGTTAGTTCTAAATCATGTATAAAAAATCCTCTCGATAGAAGTGCCTCACGATCTTTTCTCTGATACCACGGATCAAGATCTAAATATGCTGCTGTGGGGATAAAAGTCACTCGCAAATCACGAGGATCAACCTTAAGTAATGTAGTAAATAAATTAATCGTATCCCATCCACTCGATGCAAGAAAAAGCTGCTTTCTTTTTTGCAAACTATGCATATACATGACTAAAAATCATACACACGTTCAATTACAAAAAATATCATCACTCAAAGTCCCAACAGTTCTGATGCGCAAGTGGCTTGCCTTCCCGAAGTCCCAATACATCGATGTGTAAGTAGCTTGCCACCCGTAGCCCCGACTTTAGTCAGGACAAAAGATGCCACGTCAAACGTGACTGTCGAGTATGACTCGACGTGGCCACCGAGTTTAACAACGGTGGTTTACCACCCGTAGTCCCGCCTTAGCGGGACGAAGGGTGGACCAGGGGGGAATCGAACCCCCTACCTCACCCATGCGAAGGGTACGCTCTACCAAGTGAGCTACTGGCCCTCAAAAATTACTTCGTAATTTTTGAGGATAAACCCAAAAATGTACGAAATTTAAATTTATAAACAACCTCACTATAATAAAATTATTTTTCTAAAGGTATATAACTAGAAATATTCTATCTATGCAAAAATTATCACAGATTGCTATAACAATGTATATTAATATATTATTTATATTTTTAATTTTGAACAACTGATCCACTCGAAGATAATTACCACCTATAAACCGAAACAAATAAATTCACGAAGGTGGTTTACCACCCGAAGCCCCAACTGTATCGAAACGTAAGTGGCTTGACTTCCCCAAGCCCAGTCTTAGACTAGGCGTTGGGTGGACCCGAGGGGATTCGAACCCCTCACCTTTTCTATGCCATAGAAACGCTCTACCAAATGAGCTACGGGCCCAAGGATGACTAAGAACTAAGAACTAAGAACTAAGAACTAAGAACTAAGAACTAAGAACTAAGAACTAACTGCAGTCAAAACATGTTTACCAACCAGAACAAACGTTATTATACCAAATAACAAAGTACTTGCGACAGCTATTTGAGATAGGTCAATGGATTTTGCGTTACACCATTTCTGCGCACTTCAAAATGCAGGTGCGTCCCAGTTGACCTACCGGTAGACCCCATCTTTCCTATCAACTGTCCCCGACTCACGCGGTCTCCAGGCTTAACATATATCTCTATCATGTGTCCATACAATGTAGATATTCCTCCCCCGTGATCTATCAACACATGTCGTCCATATCCATACTGTAAATATTGCACCAAAATAACAACACCATCTCCAGCGGCTGTTATGGGTGGTTGTGATGGATTTGCGATATCAAGAGCCATATGGTACCAAATAGGATACTGTGTGATGATACCGTTAGTTGGCCAACTGTATTGCCCAGATCCACCTGCGAGATTTTGAGAAACAGATGGAGTCTGAAAATATTGTGGAGCTAACACCGGTGCTGCTTCAGGCATCACCCCATCAGGCACAATCAAGTATTGCCCAGATGCCAAAGCAAATGTATCCAAATCTGTAAAATCATTAAAGGGAAAATTGAGAATTTTTTGCGCTTCAGTTTTATACTTTTTAGCAATACTATAAATTGTTTCACCATCTTTCACCTTATGCACTATGCCTGTCACAGGTGGAATTTTGAGTTCTTGATTGATACTCAAACTATCGCTTTTTATATCGTTATCCCATTTTATTGTATCAATTGATATACCATATCTTTCCGCAATAGACGCAAGAGTCTCCCCTTCTTGCACCTTATGCACAAGCACTTGATCACGAGGCTTTTTTGAAACTTCCGTTTCTATGCCATAATCTGAGGTGTCCAGTGATGATATAACTGCAGATGATGGTGTATAGTCTCCTAATGCATCAGGCAGTCTCCCTGGATACGAATTTGCAAGTATAGGAGCTGAAAGTATCCCTACTCCTATGATAAGCGTGACGGAGAAATGCAAAAATGGTCTTTGATACCCTCCGCGCCTAGCCATCAGGATATCAACAACCCAATCTTTATTTTTTTCAAACTGCTTGCCTGCTTTTCCTAATTTTTTTTCACTATAAAGAAACCACCCTTTTCGCCACTGGGCAATATCATCCAAAAGTATCTCGGTTGTCTTGGGGAGAGTCATTGCAAAAGGTACCCTATCAAAAATTGATGATTCAGTCAAATTTGACTAATTCGCATATATCCTATAAGCCAATATCATTTATAGACCACCACTACCAATCAAATGTACTTCAATAAATATTGTTTTTGCTTCATTTTAGATTGTCCAAATACGATTATTTCAATTATGATTATTTTGAAATTATCCAATATCCTATAATCCGATAACCTTAGATACCTATAGTTTTTACTCGAGTTATAAATATATAAATTTACCATTTGACAGACATGGGTCATTCTATATTTAATAAACATATGCCAGATTATTCTGCCTTTTTATCTGTTGTCGTTTTTTCAAAAATAAAAAAACACATATATGTTTTGTTTGAAGCTATTTATTCATTTTTTCCCATGGTGCCCCCCCTCCAACACCCCCTCCATTTGCTAGGCAGCTATATCAGAAGCACTCATAAACTGTACACATCACAAAATAAATTTCTCAAGAAATTTTTTATTAATTCTCTCACATCACCTTTACGAAAAGTTGTCTTCAAAATCGACCTAAATTGTACACAAATTTTGCGACAGAATATCCCTATTGTTCAACAATACATAGCACATCGGATATAGACGAAATTATTTGGTATATATGGATTTACCTGAAAAACAAATAGAATTCACTATAAGTCAAGTTTCACATCGTCTCGGTGTTTCCAAAAGCACGATCAGACGCTGGGAAAAAGTTGGCAAGCTCCCTAGCCGTACTGACGCTACAGGAGTGCATTGGTATAGCGAAAAAACACTAAAAATTTTTGAAACCTACGGACCAGACTCAGTAGAAATGGCTGCCCACGCACAAACTGTAGATGCCCAAAACCTTACCCAAACTCCACAAATCTCAAAAGACATCACAATGCAACAAGATCTTGATACACCTGTTATAATTTCTAGCGATACTCCAACAACTGAAACTACAGCATCAAGCAAAACACCCGCTTCACAAACTCCTCCAGAATATCGCAAATTGCATCCGCTCCCCGACCCGTCAATACTCAAGCCGCTCGTAACCCCAACCAATACAAATCTTCCAATGCCTACATCGGGAATATTTTCGCTACTTCGCACACATACCAAATACGCTCCCTGGGCAATAGGTTTAGTACTTCTCATATTGGGAACATTTGGATTTGCATTTCTTGACTCCTTTACAAGGTTGCAAAATCAAGCAAGCATGCAAATCGATCCCAAAGCACAAGCGCTCGCCTATCAAAACGCACAAAAAGGAAATGTTTTAGCTGATCAAATCGCAAGTGGCAGACTAGAATTTAACGTAGGTGTCAAAATGAAGCCTTCATTAACCGTAGAGGGTAATGCTTCTATATCAGGATCACAACGTGTCGATAACAATCTTATTGTTGGACAAAATCTCGCTGTTGGTAAAAATCAAAACTTCTTGGTAAACACGACAGGAGCTATCGAAGATGCAGCAGGCATTAAATCTGGTGGACCTATCACTTTTACAGACCTTAGTAAAGGTGATGGAAATCTACTCTGTATAGATTCATCAAACAATCTTCTGGTCTGTGACAAGCCATTCCCTTCTCCAGGTGTGCCAGGAAATATTGCTGTAGAAGGCGGTACCGGAGCAACAGGTGGCACAGGCCCTACTGGTGCAACTGGTCAAACAGGTCCTACCGGTGCAACCGGAGCTTCAGGTATGCAAGGACCCACTGGTCCTACCGGCCCTTCTGGGCATATTGGTCCAACTGGACCAACTGGCGCAAGCGGTGCAATCGGACCATCAGGATCAACTGGAGCTACAGGACAAGCTGGACCAACGGGCGGCACAGGAGCTACAGGACAGGGTGGTGGCATAGGCGCGACAGGTGAAACAGGCCCTACCGGTGCAACCGGTTCAACAGGAGAAGGTGGACCTACTGGAGGCACTGGCTCCATGGGAGAATCAGGTCCAACTGGGCCAACTGGATCAACAGGATCAACAGGTGCTACAGGCACACAAGGACCAACAGGTGCAACTGGAGCAACAGGTGCAACAGGACAAAGAGGTCCCACAGGAGCAACTGGAGCCACAGGTCAAATTGGCCCAACTGGGTCTACTGGAGGCACAGGTCAAACTGGAAATGGCGGACCTACTGGTGGAACTGGTGCTACAGGTGCCACTGGCCAAACTGGACCTACAGGTGCTACCGGAGCTACCGGACAAAATGGACCTACAGGTGCTACTGGCGCAACTGGCCTGACAGGACCTACAGGCCCAACTGGACCTACCGGAGAAAGAGGCCCAACTGGATCTACTGGAGCAACTGGTCAGACGGGACCCACTGGATCAACAGGCTCAACCGGAGAAAGAGGTCCTACGGGTTCAACCGGATCTACTGGACACACAGGACCTACTGGTACCACAGGTGCAACTGGATTTACAGGTCCTACTGGAGCAACTGGAGCTACAGGTTCAACTGGAGCAACTGGACAAACTGGGCCTACGGGCTCCACTGGTGCCACAGGTGCCACTGGACAATCTGGTCCAACAGGCAATACTGGCGCTACTGGCCAATTAGGACCCACTGGTGCTACAGGAGCTACCGGATCAACTGGAGCGACTGGTCAAAATGGGCCCACTGGTGCCACTGGCGCCACTGGTGATTCCGGACCAACTGGATCAACAGGTTCAACTGGTCACTTTGGGCCTACTGGTGCCACTGGCGCCACTGGAGCAACAGGTCTCTCCGGCCCTACCGGATCGACAGGGTCAACAGGTGAATTTGGTCCAACGGGCGCTACTGGATCTACTGGATCCACAGGCGCGACTGGACAAAATGGACCTACAGGAAGTACCGGTGCGACAGGGCAATCTGGCCCAACTGGGAGCACTGGTCCGACAGGACAAGCAGGTCCAACTGGATCAACCGGGGCAACAGGTGCAACAGGACAATCCGGCCCAACTGGATCAACCGGACCAACTGGACAACTAGGACCCACAGGATCTACTGGAAGTACTGGTGCTACAGGGCAATCAGGCCCAACTGGAAGTACTGGTGCTA